>JBDKJJ010000290.1:0-23405 GCA_039796635.1 Bacteroidota bacterium | reverse complement strand
CCCAAATTTTTCCATCATGTTTTTCAATGATTGATTTTACAATTGCTAATCCAACTCCTGTTCCTTCGAAATCAGAATTAGAATGAAGACGTTGAAATACTTTGAATAATTTTGTTGCCTTCTGTGCATCAAACCCTGCACCATTATCAGTAATAAAAAATTCGTATTCTGTAGGATGTTCAGCAAATCCAATTTTAATTATGGGTGAATTTACTTTTGATGAATATTTTATAGCATTTGAAATTAAATTTAACCAAACTTGCTCCATCAGTGATTCATCAATGAATATTTTAGGAAGAGATTCAATTATTATTTGTGCATGATGACGATATGTTTTTTCATAATTCAATAATACTTTTTTTATCAATAAATTGGTGTCAATCTCGGTTTTTTTGATGGCTGTTTTTCCTATTCGGCTTAATTTTAGTAAATCTGAAATCAGGTTGTTCATTCGTGTTGAAGCTTCCATTATTTGTTTTACATAATCTTTGGCATCTTCACTTAGCTCATCAACATGAAATGAATTTAGCAAATTTGCAAAGCCGTCAATCGCTGTTAGTGGGGTGCGTAAATCATGTGATACGATGGATGTAAACATTTCTAATTCACTATTTATTTGTTGTAATTGCAGTGTTCGTTTTTCAACTTTTTCTTCCAACTCTTCATTAATATTTTTAATTTTTTCTTCGGCTATTTTTTTGTCGGTTACATCTCGTAAGTGAGTTACATTGGCGTTTACGCCATCAACATCTAACATATTATTGAATGTAACCTCTACCCAGATATAATGTCCGTTTTTGTGTTTGAATCTATGGGTAGATGAAAAATTTACAAGAGGGTTTTCCGCCGATTTTTTTACGATTGCCATTACCTGTTCTTTATCATCAGGATGCACCAATGTAAGTGGTGAACCAAATTCTTTTATTTCATTAATATCCCAGCCAATTATCAGCTTTGCTGAGTTATTATAATAAAGCGGAAATCTATTTTTATCTGTTAATGAAAGGGCTTCAAAATTGTTTTCAATGATAAGCTTAAATTTTAATTCGCTTTGTTCTAATTTTTCTTCAGCTATTTTTCGGTCAGTTACATTTCTAAAATTTGAAACAATTGCATTCACGTTTTCATCATGTAATAAGTTGGTGGCTGTGCCTTCTGTATAAAGAATTCCACCATCTTTTTTTACAATCAGGCTTTTTCTGTGAACCACAGCCCCAGGTTGCTTCGATAAAGAAAAAAAAGCATCTTTTAAAGGCATAACAGCGTCAGGAATAGTAAAGTCGAAAATTCTTTTTCCAATAGTTTCAGCTTGTGTATAGCCCGAATATTTTTCGAAAGATGGACTGATGTATTTTATTTCACCTGTTTCGTTTAATAAGGTAACGATATCAGAGCCATTTTCAATTAACGACCTAAATATTTGTTCGCTTCTTTTTAGGGCATCTTCTGCCGTTTTTTTATCGTTAATGTTTCTATAATCTGATACAATTGCTTTAATGTCTTCATCATGTAACATATTTACAACTGTTCCTTCACACCAAATATATGAACCATCTTTACATTTAAAACGATTGATGCGATGGAATACTTTTCCTGGATTATTAATAACATCAGCTAATCTGTTTTTTGATTCTAAGGCTTGCTCAGGGTGCATAATGTCAAAGGCTGACTTTCCAAGCGTTTCAGCGATTGAAAATCCTGTTGTTTTTTCAAAAGAAGGACTCAGATAAATAATTTTTCCATCGGCATCGTTCAAAGCTTTTACATCAGTACCATTTTCAATTAAGGCTCTGAATAATTTTTCATTTTTAAATAATTGTTTTGTTCGTTCGCTTACTTCGCTTTCTAAATGTTCAGTATATTTTTTTTCTGACTCACGTTGTTTGATTTCAAAGTTATTTATAGAAACTCCCATATACCAAATCAATACAAAAAAAATAAAAATAATTGTTGTGATTAAATATGAAACCATTAATTCAACTGCCATTGTATGATTTGAATAAACCCTTAAAGCCCATGCCCCCAAAAGCACAGGAGCAATGATTGATGCAGGTATAAGAACTCTTGCTGTTTTTCCACCTGAAAATTTTGAGGTAAGGTTTTTCATAAACCCTACATTGCTATTTAATGATAACACACTTATTGCTGAAAATTCAAAACATATTGTTGAAAATAATGCCATAGGTGTATATGAAAAAAGCAACGCAAATTGTTGTGAGTGAAATAAATAACCTATGATGGTAAATAATGAGTTAGCAAAAACTATTAGGCTAATCCAAAGTGCTAGTTTTTTATGAACAATTTTTGTAGATAAACTTAAAAAAACACTTGTACCCATTAATATAAAGTTGACACAGGCAAACAAAGCCATTCCACGTTTTACATTCAATAAAATTTCAGGAGATAAACGATTAATAAATAAAAATTTATCAATAAAAAACTCAACACCTGATGCAATGCTTAGTAATTTTATTGTACCAATTCCAATTACACTTATCAATAAAAAAAAACAAACACGAACAATAAATTTTTGCTGAAATGTTAAACTAAAATATAATTGAGAACTTGACAATAATAATAAAGCTGCCGCAGTTGTTGGATTTACCGAGCCTAGCCCTTGGTCGCCAATAATTATTAGTTCTTGCGCTACCATATACCTTACTAAAATCATCAACGAGATGAGAAAAGAAATTAATGCCGAAACAAAAGAAAATGGGTGCTTGATTAGTTTCATTTTGAATGATGACTTAGATTTTTTTTATTGATGAAATATAGATAGAAAAAATACGTTATCATTGAAAATGAAAAACCATTTTTAGTACTTGGGATAGAACACCAACTTCTTATTTGTTTTAATTGGGCAATAAGCTAAAGAAAGTTCAAAGCCCCCTCTATAATTTGAACCCAACCTTAAATTTGAAACATTAAAATCATAGCTAAATCCTAATCGTATATTTTTTGCTTGTGCGCCAAGCATAATAATCATAGCATCTGAAAGCCTTGTATAACCGCCTGCTAATATGGTTAATTTTTTCAAATTATAATTTACAGCCGAGCCAATTGTTAATTCAGAAGCTCTTGCTTGATTCAACATATAAATGGCAGGAGAAACAGAAACTTTTTGATTGAATTTATAATTTGTAGTGAGATGAAAAATAGAAGTGGTATTCAATACTTGATTAGTGTTGAATAGTAAATTTAATTCTTTAGGCTTTGTAATATGCATAAAGGTTATGCCGCTAATCAAACTAAATTTCTTTGAAAAAACCGAACTCCATGCAGCTCCAATATTTGCATCAAAATAGTTTAAACTACCGTGGACGCTTGGTAATGAATCAGTAGTAAATGTTCCTGTTGCTGGATTGTATTGCGAAGCAAACACCAACTTAGTTATGTTAATAGTTCTGTTTGCAAAGCCAGCTTGAAAACCAATATGTAAATAATGTTTGGGTGTATCGGCTTTACCAAAATGCAAATGATAAGCGCCTGAGGCATAAACATTTTTGCTTGTTAACTCACCTGTACCACTTTTATCATAAACACCTAAAACGCCTGCGCCAAAAAAATTCTTTTTCTTTTGATTTAATCCAAAATCAACAGCAACAGAACTTGTAATAAAAGGAGCAGAAACCGAAGCCCATTGGTCACGATAATTTGCTGTAGCTCTAAATTTTCCATCTATGTTTCCAGTATTGGCAGCATTAAGCGTAAGTGGTGAGGCGTAGAATTGTGAAAAGTGAATATCTTGCGATTGTACAAAGTTTGAAAGTAGCAAAACAGAAAGGATGGTTGCAATTGTTTGTTTCATAATTAAGATTATTGAAAAATAAAGACAAGCTTAAAAAAAACAGCGTTGCATTAAACCGAAAAAATCTACAGCCGATTTTCTAATTGCAGTTGTTCGGTTTTTTTATAAAATAAAAAATAAGCTGCTGCAAACATTACCATAGCAAATATTGTAGGCACTATGCCATAATGTTCCATTTTATCAATATCAGTTTTTATCAATTGATTATGGTATAGAAAAAAAGCAATAACACTAATTCCATTATTTAAAGCATGAGTGATAATGTTTACCCAAATATTACCTGACCACATATACATATAACCCAACATTGCACCCATCATCATACGTGGAAAAAAACCTAAAAACTCCATGTGAACAGCACTAAAAATTATGGCAGTAATCCAAATTGCAGCATGTTTATTTTTAAAACCTTCATGCATTAAGTTTTGAAAAATGCCTCTAAAAAAAAGCTCTTCAACTATGCCAGGCACAATGGCTACTACAATTAAATTAAACATCAATCCTGCAATGGTAGTGCTGCTGAGCATGGCTTTTGTGATTTCACCATTTTGTAATTCAACTTCACGAAGCCATTTATCTAACGACCAAAAATGTATTTTTTGATTATAAAAATACATCATGGCTATAATTGGTAAACTAAAAACTACAATGGGTATTGTCAAACCAATCAAATCAAACTTGGGCAATTTGTTCATTTGTAAATAAGCAAAGCCATTTTTATTTTTTAAAAAAGAAAACAGAATTGCGCTTAAGCCAAACATGCCAATACTACTTAACAATTGCATCCATTTAAAAGGATTTACAAATTGTAAATTTTGAAGAGGGTGTTTTAAAAATTCATTTGAGTTATCAGCACCAACAGATTGAACCAACCAAAGTTGACCAGCACCAGCAAACACTGCAAAGCACAACATGGTGGTTCCGAAAAAAATCAGTAATTGTGCAAATATAGACTTGTTATTGATGTTAAATTTTTGCTCTTCAGATGTAAACTTATCTAAACTCATGTTGTATAATTGTAGGGCATAAAATTAATAGTTTAGTTTTACTGCATCATTAAAAAATATTTTAAATTCAATAGATATGGAAAATAAAAATTTGCCAAACATTGCACAAAAATTTCCGTTTGCAACTGAGTTAGAAGCTGGCATTTTATATTCATGGTGCACCTGCGGATTAAGTGGTAAAGAACCATTTTGCGATAGCACACACAAGCAAGTTGAAGGTGTGCCAATGCGTTCACATAAGTTTGAAGTAAAGGAAACAGGTACTTATTATTTATGTGGTTGTAAGCATACTAAAACACCACCATTTTGTGATGGTACACATAAATCTTTGTAGCATTTAGTTTCGCTGATCTCTGCCCCAGTTTAATTTATTACGAAGCGTTTGTAAAAAATTTTCATCGTTTAATCGAATCAAATTAATATCAAAATCAGCTTTTCGTACTGCCATTTGTGTTGATGCTTCAATGGTTTCCATTCGGCTATCCAACGTACATAAAAAAGTATTGCTTCTGCCTTCAATTTCAAATGACAAAATAGAATTGTTAGGAATTACCAATGGACGAATATTTAAATTATGAGGAGCTACTGGTGTAATCACAAAATTTTCAGTAGTAGGAATTAATATAGGTCCATTACAACTAAGGTTGTAAGCAGTGCTTCCAGTTGGTGTGCTTACAATTAATCCATCAGCCCAATACGAAGTTAAAAAATCGCCATTCAAATAAGTGTGAATCACAATCATGGCTGATGT
Source organism: Bacteroidota bacterium (assembly GCA_039796635.1). Taxonomy (GTDB): domain Bacteria; phylum Bacteroidota; class Bacteroidia; order Chitinophagales; family CAIODY01; genus CAIODY01. The sequence goes on along the minus strand of JBDKJJ010000290.1, from coordinate 17,839 downwards.
TGATTTTTTATGCAATGTAAATTCATTCAGTGCATAATTGTTTCCTTCAAATAAATTGTTGTTGCTATCTAATTGTAACAATGTACGTTTATCAATTGTAAATGCACCGCTTAATAATGCATCAATAGCGGCTTCCGCTTCATTTTTACCAACGCTTGCTAAAAAACCAAGCCTGCCTGCATTAATTCCTAATATAGGAATGTGAGAATCTTTTACAATAGATATGGTATCTAAAATTGTTCCATCACCACCAAGACTAATTACATAATCTACTTTGTTTACAATGTCCTCATTGGTGTTGTAAGTAGTGTAATTAGCATTAGGGTTTACGAAGTTTTTCAACTCAGCTAAATAAGGTTGATGCACCCAAACTTCCACTTCAGGTTTAGTTGATAAATAATGGCAAAGCTGTTTTATAAAAGCTGCATCGGTTTGATGAATAATTCTGCCATATAAAGCGATAATCATGATTGTAAGATTTGAGGCTGCAAATTACAAATAGTAATTGTGTTTGTTAGCAATTAATACATGTTATGATAATTGCTTTAAATAGTAAGGTTTACGGTTTGATTGCTTTTAATTACAATATCCTTCACTTTCGTTTCCTTCATTTTTTTGTTTATTCTGTTTCGATAAATCAAACGATAATTGCCAGGTTGTAAAGCAATATTTTCAACAAACACTTTGTTTTTAAATTCATATAATTTAATCCATTGATTATCTTTTAGATAAAATATACCGCCAAATATTTCTCCATTTTTTTCAACGTTAATATTACCAGGCGCCGCTATTTGTAAGTTGGTTGTTTTGCTTTGCGACACTTCAATATTTTTCATTTCAATACGTGGCAAAGTCAAAATTTCAATATTGTATTTACCACATAAATATCGTTCAGTTGAATTTAAATTTTGAACATGCAAAGTGTTTTGAGCATCTGATTTTTTAATCAAACATTTAATATATGCTTTACTTGGCGAACCAATTCTTAATGAGCCTTGTGCGGCATTAATTTCTATTTTGTTATGTGCATTTGATTGTAATGTAATGTTGTTTCTTTCTAAAGATGGTATGGTATGAATATCAAGATTATATTTTACAATTGGGTCAAGGGCAAGTGTATCAGGATTGCCTCTTACATTCATTACATGATACATATCGTATCGTACATTCATCATTTGTGCATCATAAAAAGTCATGTTTACAGCCGTTTCTGTTGGCTTCAAATCAGTATCTAATAAATCTACTTCTACTGTAGTTCTTGTCAATACAGTATTCAAAATTGATTTTAAATCATTTTCAAATGTTTTTGAATCAGGTGCATTTTTAAATCTGCCTATACATTCTAAATCGGTGCTAATGCTTGCATCAATTCCTAATCCTATAATAAATGGTTTTAAAATTATTCCTTTCGATTGCAAATCTTTAGCAATAGCACAAGGGTCGCCACCACATGATTCGGTGCCATCAGTAATTATAATTACCACATTTCTACATTCACCTTTTGGAAAATCATTGGCGCATTTTTGCAATGATAAAGCAATAGGTGTGATTCCTAGTGGTTTAATAGCTTCAAGCTTTTTCTTGATAATTTTATTGTTGCTTTTTGCAAATGGAGCTTCAAGCCTTGTATCATGGCAATTTGCAAGCGATTGGTCAGATGTGTGACCGTAAACTCGTAATGCCATTTCAACATTTGATAAACCATTTATGCTATCAGCAATAGATGATAAAATTCTTTTGGCTTCAACCATTCTGCTGCTTCTGTCCCAACCATTTGCCATACTTTGCGAACCATCCAACAAAAACAAAACCCTTGTAAATTCTTTAGGATTTACAAATGATGATTGACAATAACTTTTACTGTTGCTAAGCAAAACAAAAATTACCAATACAATAAACCACTTATTTTTTTTCATCAATTATTCAAAAATGAATTGAGGTAAAGTTAAAACAATATGCCCTTGATTAAAATTATTTTTAAACCCCATACAACCTTTTGTAATTTTCAAAACACTTTAAGGAAACAAGCATTAAAAAATAAGTAAAATACGGATTATCCTATCGTTACAGTGCTTCAAAGCCTTCTTGGAATTTTTATGGACTTGATGCTAATCAACAAATACAAAAAACAACCGACACACCACCACGTTGGGTAGGAATGATAAATGCTCGAGTTGGTTTTGCTTTTTAGTATTGTGGTTGCTCTTTTTTTGAAATAAGATACAAGCCAAAATAAGTTATGATTCCATTAATTATTAATAATTCCATTCCCAATTTATATCCAAGTAAAATATCAAAACTTGTGTTCAATTGATTTAAACAATAACACAAAATAGGTGCTGCAAGGCAAATAATCCATGAGTAATTGTCTTTAATTTTTCGGTTTGATATTAAACCAAAAGCATACAAGCCAAGCAATGGCCCGTAAGTGTAGGAGGCAATTAATAGCAATAAATCAATGATTGATTTTTCATTAATTATTTTAAAGATGATGATACATAAAAGAAATGATGCAATTACTCCAATTTGAACACGTTGACGTAGTTTCTTTTTTTCTTCATCGTTCATTTTTTCATTTTTGTTTATGCCTAATACATCAACGCATATTGAAGTTGTAAGTGCTGTGATAGCGCCATCGGCACTCGGAAACAATGCGCTAATCAATCCAATGATAAATAATAAGGAAACAACTGGCGGTAAATAATTTAATGCAATTACAGGAAATAATTCATCAGCCGAAGATGGTTTGATAATGTGATTTGCATCAACATATAAATACAACAAACCACCTAAAATCAAAAACACAAAATTTACTAAAAGCAAAATAAAACTAAATGAAATCATGTTTTTTTGAGCATCGCCTAATGTTTTGCAGCTAATATTTTTTTGCATCATTTCTTGGTCAAGTCCTGTCATGGCAATGGTTACAAAAGCGCCACCAATTATTTGTTTCAGAAAAAATACAGGTGAATGATAATCAGTTTCCCAAATTTTATTGTAGCCTTTTTCTGAAAAATTTTGCCACATGCTTGTAAAATTTAATCCTAAATTATTTTTAATGAACCATACACAAACACCTAATGCCAACAACATAAAAGTGGTTTGTAGCATATCTGTCCATACTATTGTTTTTACACCTCCTTTAAAAGTGTACAACCAAATCATGATTAATATTATCAAAGTTGTTACAGGAAAAGGAACATGCCAAGCATCTAAAATAAAAAGTTGTAGAACATTTATTACCAAATACATTCGAATGGTGGCGCCCATGGTGCGACTTACAATAAAAAACAACGAGCCTGTTTTGTAAGTTGTATTGCCAAATCGTTGCAATAAGTAATGATAAATAGAAGTAAGTTGTAAGCGATAATATAAAGGCAAGAGCACAAAAGCCACAGCATAATAACCAATGAAATAACCAATTACAATTCCGAAGTAAATAAAGTGTTTGCTTTCAACAGCGCCGGGAACACTCATAAATGTTACTCCACTTAATGATGTACCAATCATGCCATAGGCTACCACCAACCAATTGCTTTGGCGACCACCTACAAAAAAAGAATGCTCTGTTGCGCCACGAGATGTGTACCAAGCAACGCCATATAACCCAGCGAAATAAATTAGAATACAAACCAAAAAAATAGTTGGTGACATAATTTTTTTTCTTAAAAGTAATTCATGAATTATCCTGAATAAAAATTACTTCAAAAAAAATATCAACTCACTTTTGTAATCTTAACCATATTAGTTGGCAGTTCGGCTTGAATAGGCATTGAGCCTGTATTTACTACTACATCGCCAGATTGAATTAGTTTTCTTCCTTTTAAAACTAAGTGTGTGCCTTTAATCATTTCGTCAATAGTATCCATATTAGGAAAATAAAAAGTTCTACTTACTCCCCAGCTTAAACTTAGTTGATTTACTAATTCTACCCTGTCGGTGAATACATATATAGGACAATGAGGCCTAAAGCTGCTTACCATAAAAGCGGTATATCCACTTCTGGTTGTAGCAACCAAAGCATTGGCATCCACTTCTTTTGTCATTTGAGCTGCATTATAACATAACGCATCACTTAAAAATGATGGAGAATGTTTTTGCGGAACAAGATTTCGATTATATACCACTTCTTCACGTTCTACTTCACAAATAATTTTTTTCATGGTTTCAACAACTAATATTGGATGCATTCCGCTGGCAGTTTCACCGCTTAACATTACAGCATCAGCTCCTTCTAACACTGCATTGGCAACATCTGTAATATCTGCTCTTGATGGTTTTGTGTTTTCCATCATGCTTTCCATCATTTGTGTAGCCATGATTACTGGCTTAGCTCTGTGAATACATTTTCGAATAATTGTTTTTTGAATTAATGGAATTTGTTCAACAGGAAGTTCAACACCCAAATCACCACGAGCTACCATTACACCATCTGAAAGCACAATTATATCTCTTAAATGTTCTAATGCTTCGGGCTTCTCAATTTTTGCAATTACTTTTATTAAACTATTTTTTTCGGCAATAATTTTTTTAATATCAAAAATATCTTTAGGCTGACGAACAAACGAAAGTGCCACCCAATCAAGCTTTTGCTCAATAATAAAATCTAAATCAATTAAATCTTTTTCGGTTAAACAGGGTAATGAAATTTTTGTGTTCGGTAAATTAATTCCTTTTTTGCTTTTCAAAATACCTCCTAATGGGCACTCTAACCTTACTTCTTTTTTAGGATGGTCAATGGCAACTACTTTTAATTCAATTTTTCCATCATCAACTAAAATGACTTGTCCCACCTCAACATCATCGTGCAGGTTAGGATAAGATACATAAATACGCTGAGCATTGCCCACACATTTTTCATTTGTAAATAAAATTTGTTGACCTGGAATTAAATGCAATTCATTGTTTTCAACTTCACCAATTCTTAATTTAGGGCCTTGCAAATCAGCAAGAATTGCAGTTGTAAAACCGTATTCTTCATTTAGTCTGCGGATATGTGATATTACTTCACCATGTTTTTCATGTGTGCCATGTGAAAAATTTAATCGAAAAACATTTACACCTGTTTTCATTAATTCATATAACATTTCATACGAACTGCATGACGGACCAACGGTGGCTACAATTTTAGTTTTATTCATAAGTTAAAATGAGGGCGCTAAGATAGGCACTATCAAAGAAAAATTTATGCAATGGCTATTAATGAATATTATTCAAGTGTTGATGGTTTGATATCACGAATGCGCCACTCAATAGTTTTGTTGCCTTGCCAATCGTTTTCTTCAAGTGAATATACCATATCAATTTTTTTTGATTTGGTGGTTTCGTAATGATGTTTCATGTCAAAACCAATTCCTGTTGCTCTGTGATTTTCATTGTTTTTCACAGAAAATTTTACGTGTTTATCATTCAATAATCGTGAACCATAATCAGAAAGATTTTTGCTTACAAAAAGTGGAGTCATGTTGCCAGGACCGAATGGAGCAAACTGTTTCAGAATATTATAAAATGAATAAGAAATATCTTTCAAATCCATTTCGGCATCAATTGTTATAGATGGAATTAACTGTTCATCCGTAATTTTTTCAGCTACTGCTTTTTCAAATCGTTGACAGAAAATATCATAATTACTGCTTTTCATTTGCAAGCCTGCAGCATATTTATGTCCGCCAAATTTTTCTAATAAGTCAGCACATTTTTTTAAAGCTTCATATACATCAAAATCTTTTACACTTCTAGCTGAACCTACTAAAGTTCCATCATTGTTTGCCATTACAATTGTCGGCCTATAATAAGTATCCATTAATCTTGAAGCTACAATGCCAATCACTCCTTTATGCCAACCTTCGCTTGCAATAACAGTTGCTTTTTTTGATGAATTGTTTTCATCTTTTAAAAGCATTGCTAAAGCTTGTTCGGTAATACTTTTATCAAATCCTTTTCTTTCAGCATTAACTGCATTAAGTGCATGTGCTTGTTCAAAAGCATCGCTAATATTTTCGGCAACTAAAAGTTTTACAGCATTTGACCCATGTTCAATTCTACCTGCGGCATTTATTCTGGGCCCAATGGTAAACACCAAACTATTGATAGTAAGTTCGCTTTTTAAGTTTGAAATTTCCATCAAGGTTTTTATTCCTGGTCGTGGGTTTTTATTAAGAAGCTTCAAACCAAAATAACTTAGAACTCGGTTTTCACCAGTTACAGGCACAATATCACTAGCAATACTAACCGCCACTAAATCTAACTGACGCTCCACTTCTGAAAAATCAATATCGTATGTTTGAGCAAACGCTTGTATTAATTTAAAACCCACACCACAGCCGCTTAGTTCATTATAAGGATATTTGTTGTCAACACGTTTTGCGTCTAATACTGCCACTGCGTTTGGCAGCGAATCACTAGGATTGTGATGGTCGCAAATAATGAAATCTATTCCTTTTTCTTTAGCATAATTAATTTGGTCAATAGCTGTAATGCCACAATCTAAAGCAATAATTAATTTCGTGTTTTCGGCTTCCGCCCAATCAATTCCTTTCAATGAAATGCCATAACCTTCGGTGTATCTATCAGGGATATAATATTTTATGTTAGGATAAATTTTTATAAAAAAGCCATATACTAATGCTACGGCTGTTGTTCCATCAACATCATAATCACCATAAATCACAATGTTTTCATTGTTTACAATAGCTTTTTGAATTCTATCTATTGCCTTATCCATATCATTCATTAAAAATGGATCATGAAGTTGATTTAAATTGGGACGGAAAAATTGATGTGCTTGGTCATAAGTTTCAATGCCACGTTGAACCAAAAGTTTACACAACAACGGATGAATTTTTAATTCTTGTTGAAGTTGATTAACTTTTAGTTCATCAGCATCTAAAATATTCCAACGGATAAGCAATATTATTTTTTTTAGTTAAAGTAAATGTAGAGTTTTTATTTTGTAGTCGAAATTTTTATTTGATATTGTTATTTTTTAATGAAAGGATTAAGAAATATTTTTTGGTTGATTTTGTTTTTTTGCAGCTATTCATTGTTGGCCATGCAAGAAAAACCTAAGCCTATGCTGGGCTTTAGTGCTGATAGTTTTCAAACTTTAATTGATTCAGCAAAAAGTAAAAAAAGAATAATCATGATTGAGTGCACAGCTGATTGGTGTTTGCCTTGTAAGCAAATGGAAAAATATACTTTCACTGATTCGGTACTTATTAAATATGCCAAAAAAAATTTGATTTGTAAAAAATGGGATGCCTCAAGTTTTGACGATTTTGATTTGTTGACAAAATATAAGGTTGAAAAATTTCCCACTATTTTATTTTTATCATTTGAAGGTAAAGAAATTAGCAGATTGATGGGTTTTCAAACAGCAAAAAATATTATGGATGCTTCTGAAAAAATTTATCACCCACGAAAAATTTTTCCTGCAAAAAAATTTACTCCACTCCCTAAAAAATAATACTTGATTATTTATGTTAGATATATCAACTCAACTTTGAAATATTTCATCAACATATTTTTTTTATTTGCGTTTTTGCTTATAAGTATGAACGCAGTGGCTCAAAACCAAGCTTTATACAAGCTCAAAATAAAAGGAATGGATTCGGCCAAAGTTATTCAACAATATCCATTCCCAGCCTATGATATTAATGAAGCAGCATTTAAAAAACAAATTGATAACTGGGTTTTAAAAATTAATTCAGTAGGATATTTGTCAGCAAATCTTGATTCGTTTTTCAGAGATAAAAGCACTTTAGTGGTTTATGTTTTTTTAGGGAATCAATACCATTGGCTTGATTTAAAATGGAACGAAAAAGAAAAGATTTGGATGCAACAAATGGGTGTTGAGGCATATAATTTTAAAGGCCGAAATATTCAATTAAAAAAATGGAATTCAATTGTTTCTCAGGTTTTGACTTTTGCTGAAAACAATGGATATCCTTTTGCCGCAATAAGGTTAGATAGTGTTAACATCAATCATGATTCCATTAGCGCTGTTATCAATATTCAAAAAAACCTACAAGTAGTAATTGATAGCATACATTGCTCAAATAAAAATGTGGTGAATCAAAAGTATTTGTATCGTTATTTGAATATTAAGCCAAATATGGTTTATGACGAATCATCTATAAAAAAAATTAATAGTCTGCTTTCTGGGTTATCTTTTTTAAAACAATCGCAGCCTTATTCAGTAACATTTGTAGGCGAACATGCTACTTTAAATTTAAATTTATTGAACCAAAAATCAAGTAGATTTAATTTTTTAGTTGGACTTCAACCCACGAATAATAATCCATCACCTACTAATCCTCAATCATCATCAAAATTTTTGTTGAGTGGCGAAGGTGATTTGCATCTTGAAAATATTCAACGAACAGCCAATATTTTAGATATGTCATTTCGGCTTTATCCGCAGCAAACACAAAATTTAATTGTGAAATATAATCATCCATTTTTGTTTGGGTTGCCCATTGGTACTGATAGCCGATTTGAAATTTACAAACATGATTCAACCTATATTGATGTTGATTTTTCAGTTGGCGCACAAAAAATTTTACAAGGCAAAAATTATTTCAAACTATTTTATAATACGCATCAATCAACGCTTACCCAAGTTGATACTACCACTATTAAAATATCACGTCAGTTACCAGCGATTTTAGATTTTTCGGCAAAAATGGTTGGCGTTGAATTATATAAAGAACAACTTAATTACAGATTTAATCCATCAAAAGGATATTCAATAAAATTAAATGTGGCGGCTGGTTACAAGCAATTTTTACCCAACACTCAAATAACAAATTTGCATGACGCAGCAAATGTGAATTTTAGTTTTTCATCATTATACGACTCTATTAAAAATCCAATTTTTCATTCAACCTTTGAAGTGGTAGCTGCAAAATATTTTCATTTGTATAAGGCACATGTATTGAAATTTCAGCTTACAGGAATGGGAACTCCTGATAAAAAAATATTCAAAAACGAGTTGCAAAGAATTGGTGGAAACCGCATTCTTAGAGGCTTTGATGAGCAATCAATTTTAACATCATTATACAGTATAGCTTCAGTTGAATACAGATATTTGCTAGATAAAAATTCATACGCTTATTTTTTTTATGATGCTGCTTATACTGAAGTGAAAACAGTTTTTCTTCGTCAGTTTGATAAGCCTTATGGCTTTGGTGCTGGATTGGCTTTTGAAACTAAGGCAGGAATATTTCAACTTAGTTATGCTTTAGGAAGCCGATTAAATAACCCAATTGTAATTAGAAATGGTAAAATACATTTCGGATATTTGATAAGTTTTTAATCATGAATTCAGTATTAATTTACATACCCAATATAACGAATAGAGCAAAATACACTTTTGATATTTTGCTGAAAAATTTATTAGGGTTGCAAATTAAAATCACTTCAAGTGTTGACGATTTTACTAATTATAACGAAGCTAAATTTTCGTACGGAGTAGCGCCTATTTCAAACGAATTATATTTTGAATCAACAGAATTATTGTTTGAACAAAACATTGATAACACCTTTTTCAAAAACAAAACAATTAATGAAGCTTTTAAAATAAAAAAAAATACAGCTTTTGGTATTGATATTTTCGCCGCTTCGTTTTATTTGCTTTCACGGTATGAGGAATACAACAATTGTAATTTTGATTTTAAAGATAGTATTCTTCATCAATCAAAATTACTTCAACAGCCGGTTATCAATCAATGGTCAATTGAGTTGAAAATGCTTTTGCAATTTCATTTCCCTGATTTACAATTTCAGCAAAATGAATATAAAATAATTCCAACTTTTGATATTGATAGAGTATTTGCTTTCAAAGCCAGAAGTATCACAAAATCAATTGCTGGAACAATGAAAGATGTAATTAAATTTCATTTTTTAGAAGTAAAAAAAAGAATTTCGGTTTTATTAAAAAACTCACCTGACCCTTTTGATTCGTTTGATTTTATTGAAACTTGCAATAAAAATATTGGATTAAAAACAATTTATTTTTTGCATTGTGGCAATTATGATGGGGTAGATAAGAATGTAAATTTTACTAATTCAGCATTTAAAGAAGTTGTACAAAAAATAAGTTCTTCAAACATAATTGGTATTCATCCTTCAGTAAAATCAATCTCTCATTCAAAACTAATTAAATCTGAATTATCATTACTTCAATCCAATGTTCAATCACAAAAAATTATTTCAAGTAGGCAACATTTTATAAAAATTAAATTTCCTGATAGCTATCATATTTTGATGCAGAATGGCATTACCGAAGATTATACCATGGGATATGCTAATGAATGTGGTTTTAGGGCTGGTATTTCAAATTCGTATAATTGGTACGATTTATCAAATGAAACAATTACTAATTTTATAATTCATCCATTTTGTATAATGGAATCAACTTATCAATACTATAAAAAAAATGATAGCAATGCTTTTTTAAAAGATGCTTCAATGCTTTCAAATTCAGTAAAAAATGTGGCAGGTAATTTTTGTTTTGTATGGCATAATCAATCGTTAAGTGAAATGTATGAATACAAAGGGTGGCGTAAAATTTATAACCATTTTTTAACCTCTATTATTTAAGGTTAATTCCAAAAAAATAAAGATATTTGCTACCCATCTAAACCAAGATTATCACATTGTTTTTTAACGCCTTTAAAAATATTGTTCTCTTAATAGTTTCAGTTGTGCTTTTCACACAAAGCTCATCGGCTATTAGCAGATGGGGCTATAGACAAAAACCAATTTCATATTGGGATTATAGTTATAAATTAGGCTTGGGAAATTATGTAGGAGATTTAGTTCCCTCATTTAATTATCCCAATCAATTGCATCCTTGGACGGGCTTTTCAGCTAGATGGAATTACAACAATCATTGGAGCTTAAAATCAAGCTTGGATTTAGGAGGTATTTCAGGCGATGATAAAAAATCGGGAAACACGAATCGTTATATCCGTAATCTTAATTTTAAATCAGGCATTCAGGAATTAAGTTTTTTAGGCGAAGCAAACATTTTACCATTTCATGCGTACAAAGGAAAAAATTCTTTTACTCTTTATTTAGAAACGGGTATAGCTGGGTTTCATTTTAATCCAAAAACTTTATACAATGGTAAATGGACAGCGTTGCAACCATTAGGTACTGAAGGACAAGGCATTCCGGGGTATCCTAAAAAATACCAGCGCCTTTCAATTGCAATACCATTTGGTGGTGGGTTAAAGTATAGAATTAAAATAGGATATGAAAGATATATAACTATATGTACTGAGGTTGTTATACGTAAAACATTTACTGATTATTTAGATGATGTTAGCGATAAATACATACCATTGAGTACTTTAAAAAAATATAACGGACAAGCTTCGGCAGATTTATCAATTAAGGCAGATGAATATTTGGGCTACCCTGTTGATTATACATTTGATACCCGACGGGGTGATAGAACAACTAAAGATTGGTATTTTAGCAGCTTTGTTACCATAAGTTATGTATTCAGAGAAGCTTCAAGAATTATTCAAGTGCACTAAAAAAATTATGAAACGGATTTTATTTATAGCAATCATTTTTGTTATTTCAATTAAAGCAAAAGCTCAATTTTCAGAAGTAGGATTATTGGCTGGTGAATCGCATTATATTGGCGATATGAGCCCTGGGAAAATGAAAAATTTAAAAGAAGCTCATTTTGCAGGAGGTATATTTTATAGATACACTTTTGCAAGCGGAATAGTAGGTTTCAGAACAGGATTAACTTTCGCGAAAATTTCAGGTGATGATAGAAATTTTGCAGAAGGCTCAGCTCAACAAAAGCGAAATTTAAATTTTGAATCTGGCATTCAAAGCGTAAACGCAATGTTAGAACTAAACATTCCAGGCATTACGCCATGCAAGTATAAATTTTTCTCCCCATATCTTTTGGGTGGTATTACAGCATTTCATTTTAATCCAATTGCAAACTATTATGGTTCAACCAAAAGTCTTCAAGCTTTAGGAACTGAAGGACAAGGAGTTGAGGGTAGTAATGTTGAAAAATATAAGTTAAATCAAATTGCAGCCAATTATGGTGGTGGATTTAAAATTCTTTGTAGAGATATTTTTATAGTACAACTTGAATTGCTTTATCACAAAACATTCACCGATTATTTAGATGATGTAAGTGGTAATTATTACAATCCAACTACCTTAAAAAAAGTATATGGCGATGCATCTGCCTATTTATCTAATCCTACTACCACTATATACAATTACGATGCAAGTGGTTATAGCAACACTCAACGTGGCGATGCTACTACAAAAGATTCTTATTTGATTACTTCCATTTCAGTTTCCTATTTATTCGGAATTAATTGTGGTAGAAGTTATCGTGGAATTGATTTTGGTTCAAAACATGCACGTAAGTGTAATGAATTTTAAAAATGCAAATCCGTCAATTGTTTTTACAGCATGTAGCTCAAACGAGTGAAATGCCTTTACAACTTCAGATACAAAGTGCTACTGGAATTTATATTACTGATATATCAGGGAAAGTTTATATTGATTTGATTTCAGGCATTGGAGTAAGTTCATTGGGGCATTGCCACCCTGAAGTGGTAAAAGCTATACAATTTCAATCACAGCAGTATATGCACACCATGGTATATGGTGAACATATTCAAGAACCACAAGTAGCTTTGGCAACATTGTTGGCTGATATTTTACCCGAAAATTTAAACAGCGTTTATTTCACAAACTCAGGAACTGAAGCTACTGAAGGCACAATGAAATTAGCAAAACGTTTTACTGGTAGAAGCGAATTTGTTTCATTTAAAAATAGCTACCATGGCTCAACACAAGGAGCATTAAGCTTAATGGATAATGAATATTTTACACAAGTTTACAAGCCATTATTACCTGATATAAAATTCATACGCTTTAATTGTTTGGCTGATATTGAATTGATAACTACAAAAACAGCTGCTGTATTTATTGAGTTAGTAAAAGCTGAATGTGGGGTGCAGATAATGACAAAAGAATTTGCAAAAGCTATAAGAAAAAAATGTGATGAAACAGGAACACTATTAGTGATTGATGAAATACAAACAGGCTTTGGCAGAACAGGAAAATTATTTGCCTTTGAGCATTATGAAATTGTACCTGATATTTTAATGATAGGAAAAGCCTTTGGTGCAGGCTTGCCTTTAGGCGCTTTCATTGCTGATAAAAAAATAATGGATTCATTAAGTTTTAATCCTGTATTAGGTCATATCACTACGTTTGGTGGCAACCCGGTTTGTTGCGCCGCAGCATTTGCAGGCTTAAAATTTTTATTGCAAAATGAAGAATTAATGAATGTTTGTCATCGTGAACATTTATATAGAACAAGATTGCAACATCCTTTAATAAAAGATTTCAGAAGCCTTGGATTGTTGGCTGCAATTGAATTTGAAAATTTTGAAACCATGAAAAAAGTAATGGATAATTGCTTGGCTCATGGCGTAATTACCGATTGGTTTTTATTTGCAGATAATTGTATTAGAATTGCGCCGCCATTAATTATTACCGAACAAGAAGTAAATAATTCAATTGATATTTTATTAAAAGCAATGAATGAAGTATAAAATAAAAGCCCCGAACAACTTAATGTTCGGGGCTTTTAAACGAATACTTAAAATTAATTTTTATTGGCTTCGGCAATTTTTGCTTTTACCTTAGTTTCAATTTCGTTAGCCAAATCAGGATTATCAGTAAATAATTGTTTGATTGAATCACGACCTTGACCAAGCTTAGCTCCTTCGTAACTAAACCAACTACCGCTTTTTTGAACAATTCCAGTTTCAACGCCCAAATCAACTATTTCACCTACTTTTGAAATTCCTTGACCATAAACAATATCAAATTCACAAACTCGGAATGGTGGAGCTACTTTATTTTTCACCACTTTTACTTTCACATGGTTACCAATAATTTCTTCACCATCTTTTATTTGTGCCATTCTTCTAATATCTAATCTTACTGATGCGTAAAATTTCAAGGCATTACCACCAGTGGTAGTTTCAGGATTACCAAACATCACTCCTATTTTTTCACGAAGTTGATTAATGAAAATACAAGTGCTTCCAGTTTTATTAATAGTAGCAGTAAGCTTACGCATAGCTTGGCTCATTAATCTTGCTTGTAAACCCATTTTGCTATCGCCCATTTCGCCTTCTAATTCAGCTTTTGGAACTAATGCTGCCACTGAATCAACTACAAGAATATCAACTGCGCCGCTTCTGATTAAACTATCAGCTATTTCTAAAGCTTGTTCACCATCATCAGGTTGGCTGATTAAAAGATTATCAACATCAACCCCTAATCTTTGAGCATATAATTTATCAAATGCATGTTCGGCATCAATCATGGCTGCAATGCCGCCACGTTTCTGACATTCAGCAATAGCATGAATGGCTAAAGTTGTTTTACCGCTTGATTCAGGTCCATAGATTTCAATTATTCTGCCTTTAGGTAAACCACCAATGCCCAATGCAATATCTAATCCTAATGAGCCTGTAGGAATGAACTCCATGGGTTCAATCTCTCTATCTCCTAATTTCATGATGGTGCCCTTGCCATATTTTTTGTCAAGCGTATCTAATGTAAGCTTGAGGGCTTTTAATTTTTCTGAATTGTCAGTAGCTGTTGCCATATATTAAATTGTTATTTTTAGTATCAAAACCATTTATACAAATATATAAGTTATTAAATAGGCTCAATGTTTTTTTTTGTTTTTATTTGAATTCCTTTGTTATTAATGCTTTCAGGGTTATTTAAAAGAATCTTTCAATTCTCAATTAAATAAATTTACGTTCATTTATTAGTTTTTTACGCTGAATTGCGTAATAAAAAGACTTGAATGAGGTGCTACTTTTACATCATCAAATAAACAAAAAACAAACACAACAAAAAACAGACAAAAAATTAAAACAAAGTAATTAACACACACAAAACACACAACACAAACATGAAACACTTATTATCAAGACCCAAAAACATTGAGCAGTTTAAGCAAAACATGCTTTTAAAATCTGCCACAACACTTTTAGTATTTAGTATTGCAATTTTCGTAGGTACGTATTCATAGCTAATTAAATACATATCGTAACCAAGCAAAAAAATAAAATAGCTTTTAATAAGCAATAAAAAACAAAGCCCCGTAAGGCTAAAACAAACAAAGACTAACGCTGTAAGGTTAGCGCCAAAAAAACCGAAATCCCGTAAGATTTCAAAACACAAAAAGCCCTGCCCCGTAAGACAGGCAACCTGAAGCCCCGTAAGGCTTTAAACAAAAAGTCCAGCTCCATAAAGTTGGCAACCTGAAACCCTGTAAGGTTTCAAACAAAAAGTCCAGCTCCGTAAAGTTGGCAACTTGAAACCCCGTAAGGTTTCAAAAACACAAAAAAGCCCAATCCCGTAAGATTGGCAAAAGTAAAGCCCCGTAAGGTTTTACAAAGCGTAAAAGTTAGCCCACTATGGTTAACAAAAATCGGAATCCCGTAAGATTTTGATTACAGAAAATAATTGCGCCGTAGTATCTGTTTAAAAACTAGTTGTTGATTCAACCGTTCAGATTCATCTGTAAGACGCAAAAAAGGAATCCCGTAAGATTTCAAATTGTATTCATCTATTGAAGATGATGCAGCCGAAATCCTGTAAGGTTTCCACTTTAAAAAAGTGCCCCGTAAGGCACAAAGCAAGCTTCACCCAAATTGCGATATGCATCAATGGTGAAGCTTTCTTTTTTTTATTCTATTTAAACACTATCATACGATATATAACATTTAGTAAATGAATTATCTTGCAGCACATTTTAAAATCATTTCATGTATAAATTAATCATACGTCCATTTTTATTTTTACTTCCTGCCGAAACTGCTCATCATGTTACTTTTTTTTTGTTGAAAGCAGTTTGTAAAATTCCGTTTGTAAAAAATTTATTTCGAGCAACATATCAAATCAATCATCCTAAGTTGCGTCAGGAATTATTTGGGTTAATATTTTCAAACCCTGTTGGATTGGCGGCTGGCTTAGATAAAAATGGAATTGCGATTGATGAATTAAGTTGCTTGGGTTTTGGTTTTATTGAAATTGGAACGGTAACGCCTGTGCCTCAAGAAGGAAATCCTTCGCCACGATTATTTCGCTTACCTAAAAACAAAGCATTGATTAACAGAATGGGCTTTAATAATGATGGCATGGTGGAAATTGGAAAGCGAATTAAGAAACGTAATTCAAGAATTATTTTAGGTGGCAATATTGGAAAAAATAAACTTACACCTAATGAAAATGCTGTAGATGATTACAAAAAGTGTTTTCATGAATTGTATGATGAAGTAGATTATTTTGTGGTGAATGTAAGTTCGCCAAACACACCAGGCTTAAGAGCTTTGCAAGAGAAAGAACCATTGATGAAAATTTTAAATGAGCTACAACAAGTGAATGCCAATATGCGCAAACGCAAACCTCTATTATTAAAAATTGCGCCTGATTTAACCAACGAACAATTAGACGATATTGCTGAAATTGTAAAAGAAACAAAATTAGATGGCTTGATAATTAGCAACACTACTATTGATAGAAGCAACTTGAATTATTCAACATCAGAATTAGAAACTATTGGTGCTGGCGGCTTAAGTGGTAAGCCTGTGTTTGAAAAATCAAATGCTGTGTTGAGTTATATTCGTCAGAAAATTACAGTGCCGATTATTGCTAGTGGCGGTATTATGAGCGCTGAAGATGCTTTACGTAAAATTGAATTAGGTGCTTCATTGGTTCAAATTTATACAGGTTTTATTTATGAAGGCCCAAAATTAGTAACCAAAATAAATAAAAAATTAATAGAAATAAGATAACCAAAATTGCCTTAGAAAATTTCTGAGGCAATTTTGTTAATGCTGATAAGTCTTTAATTTTTCTATCAACCCCTATTCAATCTCATTTATATTTTCTTTCATTAAATAAAAAAACAAATGGCATTACTTCTTCCTGTAAAAGGCATACATCCACAGTTTGGCGAAAATTGTTTTCTGGCTCCTAACGCAACCGTGGTAGGCGATGTGTTGATGGGCAATGATTGTAGCGTTTGGTTTAATGCTGTAGTTCGTGGTGATGTGCATAGCATTCGTATTGGCAACAAAGTAAATATTCAAGATGGCGCTGTGATACATTGTACGTTTCAAAAGGCTTCTACCACCATTGGTAATAATGTATCAATTGGTCATAATGCTTTGGTGCATGGCTGTACATTAGAAGATAATGTATTGGTAGGTATGGGTGCAATAGTGATGGATCATGCTTTAGTGAAATCAAATTCTATCATTGCTGCTGGTGCTGTGGTGTTGGAAAATACGGTGGTTGAAAGCGGCTGTATTTATGCAGGTTGCCCAGCTAAAAAAGTAAAAGAGGTAAACCCCGAACAATTTGAACGCTTAGTAAAAGGAATAGCTGATAATTATTTGATGTATAGCTCATGGTTTAAAAATGAGTAATCATCCTGCTTTAATTTATACCGATGGTAGTTGTCATACACAATTAGAAATAGGCGCATGGGCTTCGATAATTTTTATCAATGATGAAAAAATAACACTTACAGAAACGGTTGAAAACACTACACATCAGCGTATGGAGCTATTGGCTGTGATTTCATCTTTGCATTATTTATTAAAAAATAAGGCAGAAATAAAAACGGTGAAAATAATTTCTGATAGTCAATATGTAATTGGGTTGATGCGGCGTAAAGAAAAACTAACGGCTACTGATTTTAAAACTAAAGCTCAAAACGAAGTTCGGAATACTGATTTGGTAAAAG
>JBDKJJ010000289.1:0-2713 GCA_039796635.1 Bacteroidota bacterium | reverse complement strand
CATATCCTCAAAACTGCCGTTGGGTAGTAAGTTTTGAGCAAACAATAATTGAGGTAAAAAAAGAAAAAGGCAAAAAAGTTTTTTCAATAAAGGCTGTTACGAAAGTTTGAAAAAATTGTTCCGAGATAAAAAACTTTTTTTAACATTTAATGTTACTGATGATACAAATATTTTTGGTTGAATAATTGTATTTTCGCCAACTCAAAAAAAATTATTTTTATAAATGGAACAAATAAAATGTTTGATAATAGGAAGCGGCCCTGCTGGTTATACAGCAGCAATTTATGCTTCACGTGCTGGCTTAAAACCAGTATTATACACAGGCTTAGAACAAGGTGGGCAATTAATGCAAACCACTGATGTTGAAAATTATCCAGGTTATCCTAATGGAATTATGGGACCTGAAATGATGGAAGATTTCAGAAAACAAGCTGAAAGAATGGGGACTGATATTCGTTATGCTATTGTTACAAAAGTAGAAGCAGGAAAACCTTATCATACAGTTCATATTGAAGATGGTACAATATTACAAGCCGCAACAATAATTATTGCTACTGGTGCAAAAGCAAAATGGTTAGGCATACCAAGCGAACAACGTTTGAATGGATATGGCGTTTCAGCATGTGCAGTATGTGATGGATTTTTTTACAAGAATACTGAAGTAGCCATTGTAGGTGCTGGTGATACTGCTTGTGAAGAAGCAATTTATTTATCAAAACTTTGTACGCATGTACACATGTTTGTAAGAACTGATAAAATGAGAGCCAGCAAAGTGATGCAACAACGTGTATTGGAAACTAAAAATATTACTGTTTATTGGAACACTGAAACTGATGAAATATTGGGTGAAAAAGGTGTAGAAGCGGTAAGAATTTTTAATAATAAAGAAAATACAAAAAAAGAAATTGCAATTAAAGGATTCTTTGTAGCCATTGGTCATAAACCAAGCAGCGATTTATTCAAAGGTTGGATTGATATGGATGAACAAGGTTATATATTAACAAAACCTGGAACTACTTTAACAAATGTTGAAGGTATTTTTGCAGCAGGTGATGTTCAAGATAAAAATTATCGTCAGGCTGTAACTTCAGCTGGTAGTGGCTGTATGGCAGCTTTAGATGCTGAAAGATTTTTAAGTCATCATGGATTATAAATCAAAAAAGGCAATATTAAAATATTGCCTTTTTTATTTCGTTTAGTTTATCAGCAAATAAATATCAGGTTAATCAATTTGATTGTATTTTCGCTAACAGATTATGAATTTTCTATTCCCTTCATTTTTATTGGCTTCATTGGCAATTGCTTTGCCAATCGTAATTCATCTGTTTAATTTCAAAC
Organism: Bacteroidota bacterium; assembly: GCA_039796635.1. Taxonomy (GTDB): domain Bacteria; phylum Bacteroidota; class Bacteroidia; order Chitinophagales; family CAIODY01; genus CAIODY01. The sequence goes on along the minus strand of JBDKJJ010000289.1, from coordinate 1,375 downwards.
GGTATAAAAAAATTTACTTTCCAAGCATTCAGTTTTTAAAAGAAGTAAAACAACAAACTACAAACCTTAACAAGCTAAAACACTTATTAGTTCTACTATTCCGTAGTTTAGCCATCATTGCATTAGTGTTTGCTTTTGCCCAACCGTTCCTAAAAAATTCATTGACTAACATTAAGCAAGGCGAACAACAAGTAAGCATTTATATTGATAATTCATTCAGTATGGCTAATACAAAAAATGGTGTACCTATGCTTGAAATTGCTAAACAAAAAGCACTTGAATTAATCAATGGTTATAATAACAATACTCAATTTCAAATTATTGCTAATGAATTGAATGGCAGTATGCAACATTTGGTTTCAAAAACCGATGCTATAAAAATTGTTGATGAAATTAAAATTCAGCCACAGTCACCCTATTTATCAAATATTATTGCAAAGCAAAAAAATGCTTTAAGTGTAAATAAATCTGAGCATTCCATCGCTTATTTAATTTCAGATTTTCAAAAATCACAATGCAATTTCCAAAAATCAAATACTGACACAAGTATTGATATTATTGCATTACCACTTTTTTCAGATGAAAAACAAAATATCAGTATTGATACTTGTTGGTTTGATTCTCCTATTCAAACAGTAAATCAACAGGTAAAACTTTTAGTCAAAATTTCAAACTATGGCAATGCCGATATTTCAAACAATAGATTGACATTAATGCTGAATGACAAATTGAAATTTGTTGGTGATTTTTCATTATCAGCACATCAGTATATCATTGATACAATTCCATTTACAGTTACTCAAACATCATGGAACAAGGGGTTAATAAGCATTAATGATAATGCTGTAACATTTGATGACAATTATTATTTCACATTTGAAGTTAAAGAGAAAGTAAATGTTTTATGCATTAATGAGGGCTCAGAAAACATTTATTTAAAAGCGCTTTTTAATGATAAACAAATTGATTTAACCAATTCAAATGTATCACAAACTGACTATGGTTTGTTTAAAAACACCGATTGTATTGTGTTGAACAATTTAAAAACTATTTCATCAGGCTTAAGTAGTGAGTTGCAAAAATTTGTAACGTCAGGTGGAAGTTTAATAATAATACCAAATGAAGTTTCAGATTTTAACACCTATAATAGTTTATTGAACTCAATGAATTGCGGCATTTTCTCAAATTTAAGTATGCAAGAGCAAAATGTAATTTCAGTTAATACACAAATGAATTTAATGAAAGATGTTTTTGTGAAAACTTCAGAAAACATGGATTTACCAAAAGTGAAAAAACATTTCATTATTGCTACCACAATTGCTAATAATGAAGAGCAAATTTTAAGCTTGAAAGACGGAAGTAGTTTGTTTAGTTT
>JBDKJJ010000288.1:0-9673 GCA_039796635.1 Bacteroidota bacterium | reverse complement strand
TTGATAACTCTATTTATTTAAATGTGTTTTCTTTCCGAAATTCGCCCATCAATTCATAGTTATGTTACAATTTCCAAATCAAACAAATTTCTATCAAGGTAAAGTTCGTGATGTGTATAGCATCGGCAATGATTTGTTAGTAATGATTGCCAGTAATCGCATTTCAGCTTTTGATGTGGTGTTACCAAAACCAATTCCATACAAAGGTCAAGTATTAAATCAAACTGCTAAGCATTTTTTAGAAGCTACAAAAGATATTGTACCCAATTGGCTGATTGCTTCGCCACTTCCCAATGTTTCAATTGGTTATCGTTGTGAAACCTATCCTGTTGAAATGGTTGTTCGTGGCTACTTGGCAGGTCATGCTTGGCGCACTTATCAAAGTGGTTTACGAACTTTATGTGGTGTTAATTTACCTGAAGGATTAAAGGAAAATGATAAACTACCAACGCCTATTATTACGCCAACAACCAAAGCACATGAAGGGCATGATGAAGATATTTCGAAAGATGAAATAATCTCAAAAGGTTTAGTAAGTAAAAATGAATATGAGGAATTAGAAAGAATTACGTTAGCCTTATATAATCGTGGTTGCGAAATGGCTGCCAGTCAAGGTTTGATATTGGTAGATACAAAATATGAATTTGGAAAACGAAATGGAACTATCACTTTAATTGATGAAATTCATACACCAGATAGTAGCCGATATTTTTATGCTGATGGTTATGAAGAACGTCAAAAAAATAATGAAGAGCAAAAACAATTATCAAAAGAATTTGTAAGAAAATGGTTGATTGACAATGGTTTTCAAGGGAAAGATGGACAACAGATTCCTGAGATGAAGGAAGAATGGACAACAGAAATCAGCGAACGATATATTGAATTGTATGAAAAAGTTACAGGGAAAAAATTTGTGAAAGAGGAAGAAAAAAGTGAAGCAGAAATCATTCAAGAATGTATTAAATATTTTTAACATCTGAATTTGGCAGACAGTGTCTGCCAAATTCAAAACAAGAAATGAAAATAACAAAAAGCACATACAATAAACTAATTAAAAATATTGGCGAATCAATATTTGAAGCAAAAGCACATGCCGCAATTGCAATAAACACTCAATTAGTAAAAGTCAACTGGGAAATAGGTAGGCACGTTATTGAGTTTGAGCAACATGGTAGTGAACGTGCTGAATACGGCAGTGATTTATTAGCTACTCTTTCAAAAGATTTAACAACTGCTTACGGTAAAGGATTTAGCAGAAGAAACTTATTGGATATGCGTCGGTTTTATTTAGCATATCCAAAATGGCAGACAGTGTCTGCCAAATTAAGCTGGAGCCATTACATTGAATTGGTGGGCATTTCAGATGATAAAACAAGAAAATTTTATGAACAAAAAAGCATCAACGAAAATTTATCGAAACGTGAATTAGAACGTGAAATTGATTCGTCATTATATGAACGAATGCAATTAAGTAAAAATAAAAAAGCAGTAATTGCTCAGTTAAAAAAGAAAAAAGAAATTATCCATCCACATGATATTATCAAAGATCCTTACGTTTTAGATTTTTTAAATATTCCGCAAAGCACAAAGGTTACAGAAAAACAATTAGAGCAAAAACTGATTGACAACCTGCAATCGTTTTTGTTGGAGTTGGGTAAAGGTTTTGCTTTTGTAGCACGACAACATAAAATCTCAATTCGTAATAAGCATTTTTATGTTGATTTAGTTTTTTATCATCGAATTTTGAAGTGCTTTGTATTGATTGATTTAAAAACCAGAAGAGTGAGGCACAACGATATTGGACAAATGAATTTATACTTAAATTATTTCAATAAAGAGCAAAACGTAGAAGACGATAATGCACCCATCGGAATAATATTATCAGCAGAAAAAGATGAAGTGCTTGTTGAATATGCCACTGGAAGCATCTCTAACAAAATATTTGTTTCAGAATATCAATTATATCTTCCCGATAAAGCCACTTTACAAAAACAATTGCAACCATTTGTTGCACAAAAATCAAAAAACAAAAATTTATAATATGAATTTGGCAGACAGTGTCTGCCAAATTCATATTTATTTAAAAATAATATATTAAACATATGAACCAAATAGAAATCTTACAAAATAAAATCGCTGAAGCAAAGCTTGGTGGCGGCGAAAAACGTATTGCTGCTCAACATAAAAAGGGCAAACTTACAGCTCGTGAACGAATTGAATTGTTGATGGATGAAAATTCATTTGAAGAAATTGGGATGATGGTAACACATCGCTCAAAAGATTTTGGAATGGAAAATGAAATCTATTTAGGTGATGGCGTTGTAACTGGTTATGGCACTATCAATGGGCGTTTGACGTATGTTTTCTCACAAGATTTCACCGTGTTTGGTGGTTCACTTTCTGAAACACATGCTGAGAAAATTTGCAAAATCATGGACTTGGCTTTGAAAAATGGCGCACCATTAATTGGCTTGAATGATAGCGGTGGCGCACGAATTCAGGAAGGCGTAGTTTCTTTAGGTGGTTATGCTGATATTTTTTATCGCAACACTATTGCATCTGGAGTGATTCCACAACTTTCTGCAATCATGGGACCATGTGCAGGCGGAGCGGTGTATTCACCAGCTTTGACCGATTTTATTTTGATGGTTGAAAATACTAGTTACATGTTTGTAACAGGACCAAACGTAGTAAAGACGGTTACTCACGAAGAAGTGAGCAGTGAAGAATTAGGTGGTGCAGCTACGCATGCAAGCAAAAGTGGTGTTACGCATTTTGCAGTGGCGAATGAAGTAGAAGCTATTCAGCATATCAAAAAATTATTGAGTTATATTCCTCAAAATTGTGAAGAGCAAGCGCCTGTTTATCCTTATGAATTAAAGGCTTCGGAGCTTCGTGAACAATTGAATTCTATTGTTCCTGAAAATCCGAATCAGCCGTATGATATGAGAGAGGTGATTGATGGTGTGGTGGATGAAAATTCATTTTTAGAAGTTCATAAAGATTGGGCTGAAAATATTGTTGTTGGTTTTGCTCGAATTGCAGGCAGAAGTGTGGGTATTGTTGCTAATCAACCTGCGGTGTTGGCTGGTGTGTTAGATATTAATTCATCAAGAAAAGCAGGACGATTTGTTCGCTTTTGCGATTGCTTCAATGTGCCTTTATTGGTGTTGGTAGATGTTCCTGGATTCTTGCCTGGCACTGACCAAGAGTGGCATGGCATTATTTCAAACGGCGCAAAATTATTGTATGCTTTGAGTGAAGCTACTGTGCCGAAAGTAACGGTGATTACTCGTAAAGCTTATGGTGGTGCTTATGATGTGATGAACAGCAAACACATTGGTGCTGATATGAACTATGCTTGGCCCAATGCTGAAATTGCAGTGATGGGAGCAAAAGGTGCCGTTGAAATTATTTTTAAGAAAGAAATTGATGCTGCAAAAAATCCAGAAGAAGCATTGAAAGAAAAAACAGATGCTTATGCTGAAAAATTTGCCAACCCTTATGGAGCTGCAGCTCGTGGGTTTATTGATGAAGTGATTTTGCCATCTCAAACTCGTGAGAAATTAATCAAAGCATTTAAAATGCTTGAAAATAAAGTGGTGAATTTGCCGAGGAAAAAGCATGGGAATATTCCGTTGTAGGAATTTGTTCAATCATTTTAAAAGTGAATTTTAATAAATGGATATTTCGCAAAAAATAAGGTTAACTCTTCAATCATCATTAATTGGCAACGTAAGTAAAAGATTCAGAGGAATTTGTTGTGATTGGAGTGATGACCATTCTGAATTTACTTTAAGAGTTTATACTGTCATTGAATCAAATAGCAAGTTAGACGATTTGGTGGAAATAATTTTACAGGAATTTTGTTCAGAATTTGAAATGCAAAAATTTGTTCGTGTCAGCAAAGAACTGGTTTATTCATTAGAGGAATTCAGTAAATTAAACAAACTAAAGCTTGTTGTTTTTTGGCATGATGAAATTTACTCTTAATTATATATTCATTTAAAATGCTAGAAAATAAAGTGGTGAATTTGCCAAGAAAAAAGTAGGGGAATATTCCCTTTTACTGCATTTAGTTACCAACAAAAAAGCCAACTCAATTGAATCGGCTTTTTTGTTGGTATAACTTTAAAATTACGCTTTGTAATTTTTAATGTAATCTTTCATCCATTCAGTAGTTACTGATTTCGGACGTTCTAATGGTAAACTTAATGCACGGCTCCAACATAATTGAGCCAACACTCCTAATGCACGGCTTACGCCAAACAATACTGTGTAAAAATCATTTTCAACCAAACCATAATGCACTAATAATGCACCGCTGTGTGCATCAACATTTGGCCAAGGATTTTTGATTTTACCTTTGCTGCCTAATATTTCAGGAACTACTTCATACAATGCCCAAACAATATTTACTAATTCATCATGAGGCATATATTTTTTAGCAAATTCCATTTGTGCTGTAAAACGTGGGTCAGTTCTTCTTAATACCGCATGACCATAGCCTGGTACAACTTTACCTTCAGCCATTGTTTTATTTACATAATCTACAATTTGTTGTTTGCTTGGCACACCGCCACCTAACTCTTCTTGCATGTTCTGAATCCAACGAATAACTTCTTGATTTGCTAAACCATGCAATGGTCCTGCCAATGCATTCATACCTGCAGCAAAAGATAAATAAGGGTCAGCCAATCCGCTACCAACGCAATGAACTGTATGTGCAGATAAATTTCCACCTTCATGATCAGCATGAATGGTTAAATATAAATGCATTAAATAGTGAAATTCTTTTTGCTCATAGCCCAACATGTGTGAGAAGTTAGCTCCCCAATCTAAATAATGATCAGGCTCTATATGAACGCCACCTTTGTAAGTACGGCGATAAATATATGCTGCAACACGTGGCAAACGTGCAATCAAATTCATTGAATCTTCAAATGTATAATCCCAATAATCTTTTTTGCTCATGCCTTTTCGGTAAGCTTTTGCAAATAAAGATTCGGTTTGCATCGCCATAATTGCTGTTGTAAACTGAGTCATTGGATGCGTTGAAACTGGTAATGAATCTAACACATCAAATACGTGTTTAGGAACCACACTTCGTTTTGCAAAAACAGTACTTAAGTGTTTTACAATTTCTTCAGTTGGTAATTCACCGGTTAACATTAAATAAAAAATACCTTCAGGTAACGGTTCCGTTCCGCCATCAGCTTTAGGTAATTTTTCGTGTAATTCAGGAATTGAATAGCCACGGAAACGAATACCTTCAATTGGGTCAAGCAATGAAGTTTCAGTAACCATACTCATGATATCTCTCATACCACCATAAGCTTGTGAGATGGTCACAGTATCTAATACCTTATCGCCATGCTCTTTTAATAAGTTCTTCACTTCATCAGCCATCGGCATGGCTACATCTTTGAATTTGTCTTTTACGATTCCCATTTATAAAATTGAAAATTTGTGAGAAAAAGGATTTTTATTATTCAATGCCAAATATACAAAAGCAATTTATGTTTCAACATCCTTAACAATGAAATTATTATGAAAGTTTATTTTTTTTTAGAATTAATTAAAAATGCCCGAAATTTTATGGTTTCGGGCATTTGAGTTACAGTTTTGTTTCTGCTAAAAATGTTTTTTCATCTATAAATCCAGTATGTGTCCAAATGAGTTTTCCATTTTTATACAATTCTAGATATGGGATACTTTCAATTTTTTTTATTTGCATTAAATCCTTATTGATATCAGCATCTACCTTTTTAAGCAAAAGTTTATCCGTTTTTTCAACTGCAATTTTTTCAAGAATTGGCATCATTTCTTTACAAGGTTTACACCATTTAGCATTGAAATCAACCAACACATATTTATCATTAGTTACCATTTTAGTAAACTCTTCCATGGTCAATCCTTTTTCAACCGTATTAGTAGTAGTTACAATAGTTTTATTAGCATTGCGCCATGCAATGATTCCTCCCTTCATATTGTAAATTTTGTTGAATCCCATTTTACTCATATCAGATGCGGCATTTGAACTTCGACCACCTGACAAACAATAAATCATAATTATTTTTGTTTTGTCTAATTTTTGAATTCGTTCATTAAAGTCATCAGCATTGTAATCAATGTTTGTTGAATTAGCCAAATGCCCACCAATAAACTCTTCTGTAGTCCTGACATCAATCAATAAATAATCTTTTGATTCATTTAATTTCTTTTCAAATTCATCAACTGAAATAGTTGTGTTTATAGATTCAGCGTTTGATGAATTTTGATTAGATGAAGATTGGCAAGAAGCAAAAAATGTAGAAACGAATAAAAATGGTGTTACTAAGAAATATTTGAAATTCATAAAATTAATTTTGGTTGCAAATTACAATAGGTTCGAAAATTATTTTTGATTTAATTGAATTTGAAATTAAACAAGCTGCTTCGGCTTTTTGTAAAACCTTTTCAGCCTTTTCTTTTTCAGTAGAAATATCAATTACTAAAGTAGGTTTTAATGTAATTTCACTAATCATATATTTGTTTTCAACCATTTCCAATTTGCCAATTCCATTTGACTCAAATGATACAAAGTTTAATTTAAAATTTCCAGCAATAGCCAAAAATGTTGTCATCAAACAACTATTTGCAGCCGCAATTAATAAATGCTCAGGCGACCATACATTAGGAATTCCTTTAGGAAATTCGGGTGGAGTTGCCACTTCAATTGCTTGCGTAAGTTCCGATGAACTCATGCTTCCTTTTCTATCTGAAAGCCAACTAACTTTTACATCGTATAAATGTTCAATTGCCATTGTTATTTAAATTTATTGATTACCATTTTTAATTGCTCCAAAGGCATAATGCCCGATTGACGCCACATAATTTCACCATTTTTGAACAAAATTAAAGTTGGTACTCCTTGTATATTATAGTGCATTGATGCTGAAGGATTTTTATCTACATCCACTTTTAAAATAGTGGCTTCATCCCCTATTTCAACTTTTAATTTATCTAAAATTGGAGCCAATACTTTACATGGACCACACCACTCGGCACTAAAATCAACCAATACAGGTTTATTTGATTTTATTATTTCTGAAAATGACGACATAATTTAATGATTTGAAATTTTACCAATTGCACAACTCACATAAGATTTTGCATTCGCAGTCATCCTTTCTATTCCTTCCACTGAGCCAGTTTCAGGATAACCCATTTGCAATAATTTATGTTTTACTTTTTCAATAGATAGTAAATCACTATGTTCAATTTTCAAACTACTGTTTCCCCAATTTATATCTACTGATTTAATTTCTGCAAAAACCACCAATCCATTCTTAATAGAAGTGGCGCAGCCATTGCATTTCAAATTGTCAATTTTTATTTCTGTTTCCATACCTATTTTATTTTTCGAATCTTCTTAAATTCATCCAACTTCCACCATTATGAACTTCTGAAAATCCGTTTGATTTTAAAATTCCTTTCGCTGATGCACTGCGCATGCCTGATGCACAACAAGTGATTATAGGTTTATCTTTTTTAAGTTTTGACAAACTGCTACTTAGCGCATTCAGTGGAATATTGATTGAACCTTTTACATGTCCGCCTTGATATTCACCTTTAGTTCTTACATCTACTATTACAGCGCCATTTGCTATTAATTCACCTAAATCAACTTTAGGTCCTATTCCGAATAAATTTTTTAATAATTGAATCACTATATTTTTATTTTAATAAGTTATTTACATAAATCCATGAACCGCCATTGTAAACATTTTCAAAGCCATAACGTTGCAGCAATGATGTTGCCATTCCGCTTCTGTTGCCAGATGCACAGCACAAAACAATAGGGTTTTGATTTAATTGTTTAAGCTCATCAAATTTTGTTTCGATAATTTGCAATGGAATATTAATTGAATTTTTTACATGCCCAAATTCAAATTCTTCTGGCGTACGGACATCCACTATTGTGGCTTTGCCCGATTTAATTAAATTTTCTACCAACATATTTTAATTATTTTTTTTACAAGTTGAAATACCAAACGGTGCATACAATGGACAAAACGAAATGAAACTTGTAAGAATAAATATTGTAGCCAAAACCAACAATACAATTGCTAATGTTCCTGAAATAATATGCCCGAAATATAAACCAGCTATAATGGCTGCGATGATGATGCGAATAATTTTATCCGCTGTACCCATATTTTTTTTCATGATTAATAATTTTATACAGCAAAGTTCTAATCATTGAAACTAAAAATTGGATACAAATGTTACATTCAACTTTCGATAATTGGTTTGAAGATTTTTATTTGATTTCGATATAAAACCAATTTCTGTTCATTTTCCAATTGCTTCAAAAGTCTTGATATTACTACTCTTGAAGTTGCCAATTCATCAGCTATTTGTTGGTGAGTTAAATTCAAAACTGCTGAATTTGCAGCTTTATATTTTTCTTTTAAATAATGAATCAATCTTTCATCTAATTTTTGAAAAGCAATTGAATCAATAGTTTTTAATAATTCATTAAATCTATTTTGAATAGTTAGCATCACAAAACTTTTCCATGATGCATACTTCATCATCCATTCATCCATCACTTTATTTGGTATCATAATTATCTCAACGTCTTCTTCAGCCACTGCTTTTATTTCACTATACCTATTCATCATGCAACAAGTGAACGACATGGCGCATGATTCATTATCATGAACATAATACAATAGTAACTCTTGCCCTTGTTCATTTTTTCTTGAAACTTTTATTGTTCCTGAATAAACTAATGGAATCTGTCGGATTAAATCACCATAATCAATAATAGTTTCACCTACACTAATCTTAACCATAGTTCCATTTTTTTCAATCTCCTCAATTAATTCAGACTCAAAAATGTTTTTATATTTTGAGATAATATCATTATTAATTTCTTTTGAAACCATCTTCTTAATTTTTTAAAAATAAACTCCTAATATCAGCTTTAATCTTTATTTAAACAAAATATTAAGGTATAAAAAAAGCCACATTAAAATTAAAATGTGGCTTTCTGTTTTTTTATTTTGAATCAGGTGTGATATATGTTTTATTTCCATTTCGGTTGATATAATACTTTCCACCACGTGGGCCTGTACGAACGGCTTGCCCGTCAGGTCCTTTTAATTTTGAATCAATAGGGTCATCGGCCCTAACTTGCGATGGCCTTGATTCTTTTACGTCTTTTTTAAATTCCGATTTTTTAGTATCTGTTTTTTCTTTCTTTGGCTCAGTCTTTTCCTTTTTTGTTTCTGTTTTCACTTTCTTAGGTTCAGCCTTTTCTTTTTTTACCTCTTTTTTTGTTTCAGATTTTTCTTTTTTCTCATCCTTCTTTACATCCTTTTTACCTTCTTTATTTGATGATTTTTTATCGTCTTTTTTCGATTCAGATTTTTTACTATCTTTTTTTTCAGATTTCTTTTCGTCTTTTTTGTCGTCTTTTTTTGCTTTTGTTGAAGTTTCTTTTTTCGCTTTAGTTTGAGCTTTTTCAGCAAATGATACTTGACCAAATGCTAACGCAACAACTAAGATTACGGCAGCTAAAAAATTGAATTTGCGCATGATTTTGATTTTTAATTTAATTGTTAAAAGTAAATATTTAGATTTTGATTATCTAAAATGATACCAAATTTTATTGGTAATTATT
>JBDKJJ010000287.1:0-2965 GCA_039796635.1 Bacteroidota bacterium | reverse complement strand
GATTGCCCACGAGATGCCATGCAAGGTTGGAAACCATTTATTCCTACAGAAAAGAAGATTGAATTTTTAAATACTTTATTGCAAGTTGGTTTTGATACTTTAGATTTTGGCAGTTTTGTTTCTGCAAAAGCAATTCCTCAATTAGCAGATACAAAAGATGTTTTATCCAAATTAAATTTAACTAAAACAAAATTATTATCCATAGTAGCCAATACCCGTGGTGCTGAAGAAGCAATAGCTTATGATGAAATAAAATATATTGGTTTTCCATTTTCAATATCTGAAACATTTCAAATTAGAAATACCAACTCAACAATTGAACAATCCTTACAAACTGTTGAACAAATTCAAAACCTATGTATCAGTAAAAATAAAAAATTAGTTATTTACATCTCAATGGGATTTGGCAATCCTTATGGCGATGCCTACTCACCAGAAATTGCAGCTAATTGGGTAGCAAAAATGAATTTGATGGGAATTAAAATTGTAGCCCTAAGTGATACGATTGGCGTAAGCAACAAAGAAAATATTTCTTATTTATTTAAACATTTAATACCATTATATCCTGATATGGAAATAGGTGCACATCTACACACAACACCCAATACATGGCAAGAAAAAATAGAAGCAGCCTATGAAAGTGGTTGTTTAAGATTCGATGGAGCTTTAAAAGGCTTTGGTGGTTGCCCAATGGCAACCGACAAACTTACTGGAAATATGCCAACCGAAAACATGATTTCATTTTTTGAATCTAAAAAAATTAAATTGAATATCAATCATGAAAAATTAATGGAATCAATGATGATGGCGAATGAAATTTTTGCAGAATAAAAACAATTAGTTTTATATTAATAGCTAAAATGTCGTGATTGTGCTTATATTAAAGTATCTTTGCCGCTTCAAATATATTTTCACATAATTTTCATTCATGACAACTTTCGAAGCTTTAGGACTTTCACAAGATTTATTAAACAATTTAACTGAAATGGGCTTTGTAATGCCTACGCCCATTCAAGAACAAACCATTCCATTTTTATTAAAAGAAAAACGAGACCTGCTTGCCATGGCTCAAACTGGTACAGGTAAAACGGCAGCATTTGGATTACCACTTATTGAACTTTGTAATCCATCAACAAAAACAACGCAAGCTTTAGTTTTAGCGCCTACTCGTGAACTTTGTGTTCAAATTATGAACGATTTAGTTTTATATTCAAAAAATGTAAAACATTTAAATATTGTAGCTGTATATGGTGGTGCAAGTATCTCTGACCAAATTCGTCGCCTAAAACAAGGTGCAAACATTATTGTAGCTACGCCAGGTAGACTAATGGATTTAATGGATAGAAAAGCATTAAACATTAATACTATTGAATATGCAGTATTAGATGAAGCTGATGAAATGTTGAACATGGGCTTTCAAGAAGATATTCAAAAAATATTACAAGATACTCCAGAAACTAAAAATGTATGGTTGTTCTCAGCTACAATGCCTACAGAAGTTAGACGTATTGCTAGCAAATACATGAATAAACCCATGGAATTGAGTGTTAGTAAAGAGAATAAAACCAATACTAATATTTCGCATCAGTTTGCGGTTGTAAGTGATAAAGAAAGATATAATGCATTAAAACGAATCATTGATTATAACATTGAAATGTTTGGTGTTATTTTTTGTAGAACCAAGGCAGATACACAAATGGTAGCCGAAAAATTAATTGCTGATGGCTATAATGCTGATAGCTTGCATGGTGATTTATCACAACAACAACGTGATAAAGTAATGCGCAGTTTTCGTAATAAATCATTACAAATATTGGTAGCTACTGATGTTGCTGCCCGTGGTATTGATGTAAATAATATTACGCATGTATTACACATGAATTTACCAGATGAAATGGAATTCTACACACATAGAAGTGGAAGAACTGCACGTGCTGGTAAAACAGGTGTATCAATTGCAATAGTAGCGCCTAAAGAAGCTTTCAAAATTCGTCAGATTGAAAAAAGTATTCAAGTGAAATTTGAAAAGATTTTAATACCAACAGGCGAAGAAGTTTGTCAAGTAAAAATGTTGCACCTTGTACATAGATTACGTGAAGTAGAAATGGTTGATGATGCCTTAATACCAATGATGCCGAAGGTTTACGAAGAATTGGCTGAGTTAAGTAAAGAAGAAATCATTAAGCGTTTTGCTTACATGGAGTTTAATCATTTATTAGATTATTATCGTGGTGCAACTGATTTAAACATTGTTGAACGTGGTAATTCAAACACTGATAGACAAGGCGAAAGAAGATTTGAAACCACAGAAAGGGGCGATAATCGCAGTTATGGTAATGGTGAAAGATTATTCATTAATTTAGGTAAAGCTGATGGATTAGAGAAAGGCTCGATGTTGGGATTGATTTGTGACCGAAGCAGAATTCACAAAAGCAGCGTAGGTCGTATTGATTTAAAAGGAGTTTATTCTTTTGTAGAAGTAGAAGCTGATGCTGTTCAAAATATTCTTAATAACTTAAATGGATTTGAATATAAAGGTAGAATGATAAGAATTGAACGCCAAGCAAGCGAACCAAGACGTGGTGAAAACAGAAGTTCTTCATCTCGTGGCAGAAGCGAAGGCTCAAGAGGTGAAGGTAGAAGTTTTAATAGTGGTGAAAGTAGAGAAAGAACATCAAGAAGTACTGATGCACGAATTGGCGGAGGCGGAAGACCTAGAACAAGTGGTGGCTCAGGAAGAAGTAGCAGTTCATCTGACCGTGGGGGAGATAGACGCAGACGTATGAGAGATTAATTAAAAGCAATTTCATTAAGTCAAAATCCACCGTACAAAACCGATACAAAACCCTACCAAATTTGGTAGGGTTTTGTTTTGATGGCAACAAAATTCAGTGGGCTTTTTGAGGCACCACTATTTAGATTGCCACCCATGCTCAGAAAATATTGTTTCTCATATTGCAAAAAA
>JBDKJJ010000286.1:0-6614 GCA_039796635.1 Bacteroidota bacterium | reverse complement strand
TTTGATTAAAATAGGAAACATAGAATTACCTGACTTTCCATTGCTTTTAGCACCGATGGAAGATGTAAGCGACCCTCCGTTCAGAGCGGTGTGCAAAGACAATGGCGCAGACTTGATGTACACTGAATTCATCAGCAGCGAAGGCTTAATTCGTAATGCGATAAAGAGCCGACAAAAGCTAGATATTTTTGATTACGAACGCCCTGTTGGTATTCAAATTTTTGGTGGTGATGAAGAAAGTTTAGCATTGGCTGCAAAAATTGTTGATGTAACTAATCCTGATTTATTGGACATCAATTTCGGTTGCCCTGTAAAAAAAGTTGCTTTGAAAGGCGCAGGCGCAGGCGTTTTGAAAGATGTTGATTTGATGGTAAGATTGACTGAAGCTGTTGTAAAATCAACCAAATTGCCTGTTACAGTAAAAACAAGATTGGGTTGGGATGAAAATAATTTGAATATTATGGAAGTTGCCGAACGCTTGCAAGATGTTGGTATCAAAGCGTTGGCGATTCACGGACGTACAAGAGCCCAGATGTATAAAGGCTCAGCAGATTGGACTTTGATTGGAAAAGTGAAAAACAATCCGAGAATTAAAATCCCGATTTTTGGCAATGGTGATATTGATTCACCACAAAAAGCAGTGGAATATAAAAATCGTTATGGCGTTGATGGAATCATGATTGGCAGAGCTGCGATTGGTTATCCTTGGATTTTTAGAGAGATAAAACACTATGTCAAAACGGGAGAATTACTTCCTCCGCCTTCAATGGAAGAAAGAATTTCGGTTTGTAAAAAACATTTACAACGTTCGTTAGAGTGGAAAGGACCACTGTTAGGAATTTTTGAAATGCGTCGTCATTACACCAATTATTTAAAAGGATTACCACATATTAAAGATTATAGATTGAAGTTGGTAACCTTGATGAATCCTGACGAAATCAATGCGACCTTAGATGAAATAGGAACTAAATATGCAGGCTATGAATTTCCTAAAACCAATATTGAATTAATTAATTATCACGAAAAGTGTCCGATAAATTAAATGCCAACACTTTACATATTGGCAGGTTGTAATGGTGCTGGTTAAACTACAGCATCTGAAATTTTACTTCCTGAAATCTTTCATTGTGATGAATTTGTAAATGCCGATTTAATAGCAAAAGGAATTTCCCCATTCAATGTTGAGAGTGTTGCTTTTCAAGCTGGAAAATTAATGTTAGAAAGAATAGATTTTTTAGTAAATCAAAACAAAAGTTTCGTAATTGAAACTACTCTTGCTACTAGAAGCTATGTTCCATTCATCAAAGAAATAAAATCCAAAAACTATCAAATCATCCTTCTGTTTTTATGGCTAAATTCTTCTGAATTAGCTAAAAGCAGAGTGGAGAAAAGAGTTTCATCTGGCGGACACAATATCCCATCTGATGTTATTGAAAGGCGCTACAAACGTGGAATTCACAACTTTATCTCACTTTATTTACCACTTTCCAACCGATGGAGCATTTATGATAACTCATCTATTATTCCCAATCCAATAGCAGAAGGTATTTTAAATATTGAACAAAATATTATTAACTTTGAACTTTGGAATCAACTTCATAAAATTGCTAATTCATGAATCAAGAATTTAAAGATTTTTCTGAACAAATTTTAAAAGGCTTGCAAAAAGCTTATAGAAAAGTAGTGGAAGATGCTAAAATGAAAAATGAATTTTTAATTGTTTCTGAAAATGGAAAAGTTGTTAAAATTCCTGCTAAGGATGTTAAGTTTCCTGAATAGTTGATAAACAAAAACACATATTTTCTTTCCGATTTTCATTTAGGAACACCAAATGCTAAAGCAAGTTTAGAACGTGAACTTCGCATTTGTCATTTCTTAGATTCAATAATGAATGATGCCAAAGCAGTTTATTTGGTGGGCGATATTTTTGATTTTTGGTTTGAATACAAAACTGTTGTTCCTAAAGGGTTTCTTCGTTTTTTTTCACGATTGGTTAAGATGAAGGAATTAGGAATTGAAGTAGTTGTATTCACTGGCAATCATGATTTATGGATGCAAGATTATTTTGAAACAGAACTACAAATACCAGTTCATTTCAAGCCGATTCAAATAGAAATTGACAACAAGAAGTTTTTTATTGGTCATGGCGATGGTTTAGGTCCTGGAGACAAAGGATTTAAGTTAATGAAAAAAGTATTTACAAATCAATTTTGTCAATGGCTATTCAGATGGCTGCACCCTGATATTGGAGTGGGAATTGCTAATTATTGGAGTCGTAGAAGCCGCATTGCAACAGCCATTTCAGATGAAAAAAATTTTGGCGAAAAAGAATGGTTAGTTCAATATGCCAAACGAAAACTAGAAACAAACCATTACGATTATTTCATTTTTGGTCACCGACATTTGCCTTTAGATATTACCTTAAATTCGAATAGCCGATATTTTAATATAGGTGATTGGTTGCGTTACAATAGTTATGTAAAATTTGATGGCCAAAATTGTCAACTCAAATTTCTTGAACAATAATTAACAATAGTGTGAATCAATTATCACACTATGAAAAAAGATTACCATGTTTTTTTATTTTCTTTGTTAACTAAATTTTTGAATTTCATGTTAGCCATTTTCAGAAAAGAAATTACCGTTTTTTTTAGTTCGTTGATTGGTTATATTACGATGGGCGTTTTTTTAATAGCCTTGGGTTTGTTTGTATGGCTATTTACTGAAAGTAGCGTATTGCAAAGCGGCTACGCCAATATTGATGCGCTTTTCACAACTGCCCCGTTGATTTTATTATTTTTGATTCCAGCAATAACTATGCGTTCCATCGCTGAAGAAAACAAGAATGGAACTATTGAATTATTAACCACCCGACCATTAACCGATTGGCAAATTATTGCAGGAAAATATTTAGCAGCTTTGGCTTTGTATGCCATCAGTTTATTGCCAACTTTAGTTTATTATTATTCAGTTTATCATTTAGCTCAACCCGTTGGAAACATTGATAATGGAGCTTTAATGGGTTCGTACTTTGGATTGTTCATGTTAGGCGCAACATTTACAGCAATTGGTATTTTTTCTTCATCGCTTACATCAAATCAAGTAGTTGCATTTATTACTGCTTTAAGTTTTTGCTTTATCATGTATATGAGTTTTGACTACATAGCAAAATTGCCAGGTATATTCGGAAAGTTTGATTTCTATGTTCAACAAATAGGTATCAATTCACATTATACTGCTGTGAGTTATGGAGTGATTGATAGCAAAGATGTGGTGTATTTTTTATCGATAATTGTATTGTTTCTTTTCGGAACTAAAACAGTAATGAATTCAAGAAAATGGTAAACAAAAAAATAAATAAGTTTCAAAAATCAGTAACCATTATTGCAGGAATACTCATCGTACTAATATTGGTGAATGTTGCAGCAAATTATTTTTTTCATAATGTGCGATTAGATTTAACTGCTGAAAAGCGTTATACATTATCGCCTTCAACAAAAAAAATATTAACCAAATTAGATGATTATGTATATGTGAAGTGCTATTTGAAAGGTGAATTTCCGAGTGGTTTTATGAAATTGCAGCAATCAACTAAGGAAATGTTAGATGAATTTTCAAATGTAGCTGGGAATAAATTTAGGTATGAATTTATTGATGTAAAAGAAGGTAGAAATGAACAGCAACAAAAAGATTTCAAAAATCAACTCGAAAGTAAAGGCATCAATCCAGTAAAATTAAATGTTCAATCAGAAGATAATTTTAAAGAGCAAATTGTTTATCCATGGTGCATTGTAACCTATAAGGAAAAGGAAATTCCTGTATTTATTTTGAATAATCAAATTGGTAAAAGTCCAAGCGAACAATTAAATAATTCTATCGCATTGTTGGAATACAATTTAGTTGCAGCTATTGATAAAGCTACTGAAACAAGAAAAAAAACGGTAGCAGTTTCATCAGGCAATGGCGAAATGCCTACGGCAAATATGCTTGATTTTTTAAATACTGTTGTGAAAGACTACGAAGCTGCACCTATTGATATTAATACTATTGTAAGAATTCCGAATGAGAAAATTGATGCCTTAATTATTCCGAAGCCATCAAAAGAATTTACCGAACAAGAAAAATTTAAGATTGATCAATTTGTGATGAACGGCGGCAAAGTATTGTGGTTATTAGATATGTTAGATGGGGATATTGATTCATTAAGAAAACGAAAGGAATATATAGCACCTGATTTTCCGTTAAATATTGATGACCAATTATTTGCTTATGGTGTAAGGGTTAACAAAGCTTTTGTGCAAGACTATAGTTGTGCTCCGTTGCCGATGGTGAATGGTTATGTAAATAATCAACCACAATTTCAAATGTATCCTTGGCTGTATTTTCCTGTAATTATGAGTACAAGCAATCATCCTATTTCAAAAAATTTAGATGCTATTTTAACTTTATTTCCTTCATGTATTGATACGGTAGGCGCAAAGGGAATAACAAAATCTGTTTTATTACAGAGCTCAAAATATAGTAGGGTAGTGTATTCGCCAGTAAGCGTAGATATACGAATGATGAAAATGCAACCTAAGCCTGAGTATTTCAACAAACCAAATCAAATCATTTCAGTTTTATTAGAAGGTGAATTTAGCTCACCTTATGCAGGCAGAATTTCACCTTTGATGAGCAAGATGTTGGATTCATTACATATAAATTTTAAACCAAAAAGTTCTGCCAATAAAATGATAGTGGTGGCAGATGGCGACATTGTGAAAAACCCAGCAAGTAAAGGAGAGTTTCAATATCCTTGCGGTTATTATCCATTCACCAAACAAACCTTTGCTAACAAAGATTTTTTATTGAACAGCTTAAAATATTTAACTGACGAAACAGGTGTGTTAGATGCAAGAGCAAAAGAAATTAAACTAAGATTGTTAGATTCCCCAAAAGTGAAGGAAGAAAAAACTAAGTGGCAATTGATAAATATTTTACTTCCGCTTATTCTTGTTGTATTTATCGGAATTACATTCAATTATGTTCGTGAAAAAAAGTATTCAAAGTAAAGTTCAAAAAGAAAAACAACGCATTACATTTTCCACCACATCACTTATAGTTTGCTTTTCAGAAACAATACAAACCAAATGTTCTTTTGATTTTAAATAATCCGCAGTTGTATTGCCTATGCAAAAAGCTGGTATGTTTTTTTGAATCGTATTCATCCTTAAAAACCCATCAACTTGTGAAGGACTAAAAAACATTACACCATGATAATCAAAATCAATTTTTATCGGTACTATTTTTTTTTGGTAAATTTCTAATTCATTTAAAGTGATTTTGTTCTCCGATAAAATTTTACATAGATGATTTAGTTTAATATTACTGCAACAAAACAACACCTTATTATTTTTTTGCTCAACAATTTGATAGGCAAGCGATTCAGAGTTTTTAGCCTTTCCTAAAATAGTAAAACCTTCTTGCATTGCTGAATGAGTTGTGCTTCCTTCAATTGTATAGCATTGGTTGTTCTTTAATTCAACACCATGTTTTTTTAGCAATAAGCTTATCGATATTACAGCATGTTGACTTGTGAAAACTAATGGAGAATCATTGCTTGATAAGCAATCAATTATTTTTTTTGATTGCAAGTATTCGTACTCTAAAAATGAATAATCAAGAATCTTAACTCCTTTATCAAAAGCCAATTGTTTTAAATGTTGAGCAATTTTTCGGGTGGAGATAATATTTATTGTAGATTGAGTCATTGAAAACACAATGCAAAAGTAATTGCAAATTTGATTTATTAGTTGCATTATATAACCAAGATTACGCATTATACCAATTCCAACAAAAAAATAGTCCAAGCTATTTTGGAGTAGTGAAGTGGTAAATGCCGAAACAGTTTGAAAATAGTACAAATGAGTGAAACTAAATTGGTACTATATTGAAAACGTAATCGGTATTATACTTTTTTAGAAAGAAAAAATAAATTTGAAAATCATTATTGGGTTTTAGTTTGATGCCTTTTTTTGATTATTTTTTTCTAATGCGGAACCTGTGTTAAAACAAAATGAGTCCGATAGGATATCGAACTCATTATTATCAAAATTTTTAATAATTATGACTACACCTTGGGTGCAGTCTAATTTTTTAGTTGATTCCTTTTCGTTGAATTATTACTTAGATTTATTACCAAATCTTCACTCTCAAACTATCGCCACGATACATGAATTGATTCGGTTGAATATTGAATGCTTTGTAGAAATTTTCATTGTTGCTCAATGGTCCGTTAACACGATATTCAGCAGGTGAATGTACATCCGTCTTAATTCTACGAGCCATTGATTCAGGACGCATTTGCACCATCCAACTGTAAGCATACGATAAAAAATATCTTTGGTCAGGCGTTAAGCCACCAATTTTTTCTGTGCTTTTTCCTTGAGCAGTTTTTTTGAATGCTTCATAACCCATCACCACACCGCCAAGGTCAGCAATGTTTTCACCTTGCGTTGCTTCACCATTAATTTTCAAACTATCCAACACTTTATATCCATTGAATTGTGCAACAATCTGTTTAGTTTTTTTATCAAATTTAGCTTTGTCTTCTTTGCTCCACCAGTTGCGTAAAT
>JBDKJJ010000285.1:0-8405 GCA_039796635.1 Bacteroidota bacterium | reverse complement strand
TCATGCTGAAAAACAACAATTTGCTAGCATTATGAGCCATGAAATCAGAACGCCATTGAATGCGGTGATTGGTATGACTAATTTAATGATGATAGAAAATCCAAAACCTGAGCAAATTGAAAATTTAAATGTGATAAAGTTTGCTGCTGAAAATTTAATGTCAATAGTTAATGATATTTTAGATTATAGCAAAATTGAAGCTGGTAAAATTTCATTAAAAAAAGTGCCATTTAATCTTTCAAAATTGATTAAAGATATTTATATCACTCATAAATATCATGCTGTTGAAAAACAACTTGAATTGCGCTTAAATCTTTGTAATAATATTCCTGAAACAATTATTGGTGACCCAATTCGGTTAATGCAAATTTTAAATAACCTAATTTCTAATGCTGTAAAATTTACTGAAAAAGGATTTGTTTCAATTGCTATCGTTAAAAATGAAGCAACAGAAAACAATATTTTATCACTAAATTTTAAAATAACTGATAGCGGTATAGGTATTGATGAATCAAAACAACAATTAATATTTGAATGTTTTTCACAAGCTGAAAATAGCAATAGTCGTAAATTTGACGGCACCGGAATTGGCTTAGCAATTACTCAAAAGTTAATTGCCATGCATAACAGTAAAATAACGGTGAATAGCCAACTTGGTATGGGTTCAGAGTTTAGTTTTGATTTAGAAATGAAGTTGAATGAAACTAATATTTTACCAACTGAAATTATTGTTAATTCAAAAAATCACTCCTTAGATGGCGCTAAAATTTTATTGGTGGAAGACAATATGTTTAATCAACTTATTGCTACCAAATTTTTAGAAAAGTGGAACATAAAAGTTGATACAGCTATGAATGGAAAAATAGCTTTAGAAAAAATGAAAAACAATCATTATGATATTGTGTTGATGGATATTCAAATGCCTGAAATGAACGGAATTGAAGCCACGAAACATATTAGGGAAAGCGATGATGCACTTACAAGGAATGTACCTGTAATTGCTTTAACGGCAGCTGCATTAGATGGTGAAAATAATGAACTTTCAGGTTGCGGACTTACTGATTATATAAGCAAACCATTCAACCCAAATGAACTGCATGATAAATTGCTGCATTATATATTTAATGCTGAAAAACATATTGCATAAAACAAAAAACGCTTAATGAAAATTAAGCGTTTTAGTTTTATTATATTACCTCAATTTGTTTTTTCAGTAAATCTTCAAGTGTATCACGTTCACGAATCAATTGCAGATTTCCATTATGCAACCAAGCTTCAGCAGGTTTAAAGCGGCTATTAAAATTGCTACTCATCTCAAAGCCATAAGCACCAGCATTTTTAAAACATAATATATCACCTTCGTGTACTTCATTTATTTTTCTATCCCAAGCAAAAGTATCTGTTTCACAAATATTACCAACCACTGTATAAATTCGTTGTGCTCCATCGGCATTGCTTATGTTTTCAATATGATGATAAGAATCATAAAACATTGGGCGAATTAAATGATTAAAGCCGCTATTTACTCCCACAAACACTGTGGCAGTAGTATGTTTAATAATATTGGCACTCACTAAAAAATAACCTGATTCACTCACTAAATATTTACCAGGCTCAAACCAAATTTCAATATTTTTTCCTGTTTCGGTTTTAAATTCAGTAATAGCATCAGTCAATATTTTACCTAAAGCTTTTATGTCAGTACCTTCTTCATCAGGTTTGTAAGGCACTTTAAAGCCGCTACCTAAATCAACAAATTTTATTTCAGGAAAGTGAGTAGCTAAATCAAACATAATTTCTAAACCACTTTTAAACACATTTACATCTTTAATTTCACTACCTGTATGCATGTGTAAGCCTTGAACATTAATGTTTAAGGTTTTCACCAAACGTTCAACATGACGTAATTGATGCACCGAAATTCCAAATTTACTATCTACATGACCTGTTGAAATTTTATAATTTCCACCAGCCATAATGTGAGGATTAAAGCGAATACAGATAGGGTAGGTGTTGTGGTATTTATTTCCAAATTGTTCTAAAATAGTTATGCTATCAATATTTACATTAACACCAATGGCAATGGCTTCTTCAATTTCAGAAAAAGCAACACTATTAGGAGTGAAAATAATTTTTGTAACATCAAAACCTGCTTTTAATCCTAACTTCACTTCATTGATGCTCACACAATCTAAACCCGAACCCATTTGTTGAAAATGTTTCAGCACATTAATATTCGATAATGCTTTGCAGGCATAAAAGAATTTTACTTGTTCGCCTAACTCAGTTTTTAAATGTTTGTATTGCGATTGCATTTTTTCAGTATCATACAAATACAATGGCAAACCAAATTCAGATGCTGCTTTCAGCATAGTTTCATTACTAATCATAAAATAAAATTTGTGGAGATGAAATGCAAAGATAATTTCGTTTTACAATCCTTTTCATTTTATAATGATATTTAACTAAAAAAAACGTTTTATAGAAAATAATTTATGTGATAATGTATCAGTTTCAGTATTGATTATTCCG
The DNA here is from genome assembly GCA_039796635.1 of Bacteroidota bacterium. Taxonomy (GTDB): domain Bacteria; phylum Bacteroidota; class Bacteroidia; order Chitinophagales; family CAIODY01; genus CAIODY01. The sequence continues at coordinate 5,873 of JBDKJJ010000285.1, read as the reverse complement.
TCAGTTGTAAGCGTATCAATTTTCACCCAGCCGCTGCTATGAATTATTTTATGACTATCTAAACACATCCCAACATGAGTTACTTTATTATTTTCATTTACAAAAAATGCTATATCACCTTGTTTAATATTTTCAAAATCAACTGTCACACCTAATTCAGCTTGTTGATATGCATCACGAGGCAATTTTATATTGTTTATTTTGAAAATCATTTGAATAAACCCTGAACAATCAATTCCTGCTATTGATTTACCGCCCCACAAATAAGGAGTATTTAAATATTGAAATGCACTATTGAATAATTTTTCTTCTATTCGGCAAGTATTGTTCAAATTCAATAAACTGTTTTCTTTTATTTGATACCAATCATTCTTGAAAAAAACTTGTTGTTGTTCGTTAATAATAACTTCTGACCCAGGATGAAGCCATATTGAATCAGATTGATAGTATATGTTGGTATGTGTTGATATTACCTGCTTTTGAAATTTTATTCCATTGATTTCATCTTCAACAATCAAAGATTTTATTTCAACCCAACCTTCATAATCATCATAACCACATTTTACTTTTATCCAATCATTTTCTCGTTGAATTTCAGTAACTATCTCACCAAAAAGTACTTGCGAAACCATCTCTGCTTTATGTTTTGGCTCAGCTCTTAATGGTAAAACACTAACCCTGCAAATAAAATTCATATCTAAATGTATTTAATTGTACTCAATAATTTTTGTTAAAGTTAGTAACGTTTTTTGATAAACAGTTGTCTATGATTTTAAATCCACTTAATTTCGTAACCAAGTAAAATTTTACCAATGAAAATAAAACTACTCTTAAGTACTTTTCTGATTTTGATATTTGCAATTGAAATTAATGCACAAGATGTACATTTTACACAATACAATGAATCTCCAATATTATTAAACCCAGCCAATACTGGTTTTTTCAAAGGGATGTATCGTTTCACTGGTGTTTTCCGAAATCAGTGGGATTACAGATTCATCAATAACAATAATATTGCAGCTCGAAATACTGGCTATACCACATTTGCTGGTGGATATGATATGAGCTTTAAAGGTTCAAAAGAATCAAAAGATATGATTGGAATGGGGCTATATTTTTTGAATGACAGGGCAGGTGAAGTTGCTCTTTCAACCACTTATGGTCAATTAGCAATTTCATATTGGAAATCAATTTCAAATTTAAAAAATAGATATGTAACAGGTGGTTTGGTTTTAGGATTTGTACAACGCAGAATTGATTACACTAATTTACAATTACCTGACCAATACAATCCTTTAGATCCTTTTAACCCATTGCCTGTTACGAATGCACCTGTATTAAACAATTATATTTATGCTGATTTTGGTTTAGGAGTAAAATATTTTTGCCAAATTAACAAGCGTAAATTTGTGAATTATGGTATTGCAGTTAGCCATGTTAATCAACCTAAAAACTCATTCTTTTTTGGTTTGCCAAGTGATCAATTATATCGAAAACTTACTGCTCATTTTGGTATGAAATATCCTTTAAATAAAACTATCGATATCCTACCTTCATTTATGGTATTGTATCAAGGTAAGTGGATGGAAATAAATGAAGGCGCTTATTTACGTTTTCAATTAACTGAAAACAAAGCAAAAGAACTTATGGCATTTAATATGGGGCTTTGGTTTCGTCAGGCAAATAGAACTGGTGGGGTATTACAAGATGCTGTTAATATTGCAACAAAATTAGAGTATAACCAATATACATTAGGCTTAAGTTATGATTTAAATGTTTCAAAACTTACTACTACTACAAAATTAAAAGGTGGCGTTGAACTTACTTTATCATATCATGGTTTATTAGATGCTTCATTAGGAAATAAACGACATCCAGTTTGTCCGGTTTTTTAATTTCCTCAAAACTTATTTTTAAAAGCGAAAAGTTAAATCTTTTCGCTTTTTTTATTTTGATTAATATTAAATTTATTTCAAAAAAATATTTTAATATTAGATAATATTTATACTTTTACTTCAACTAAAATAATTAATCATGAAAAGAAATTTACTATTATTTGCAACTTTAGTGTTAAGTATATCATTAAAAGCAAGCGCACAAACCCCAGTTAAAAAAGTTATTCTTGAGGATTTCACAGGAACATGGTGTGGCTGGTGCCCTGAAGGTACAGTTTTGTTAGAAGGACTTGAATCAAGCAAACCAACAACATTTTTTGCAGTTGCCTCACATAATGGTGATGGATTACAAGTGCCAGAAGGTGCTGCTATTGATGCCGCATTAAGCGTTAGTTCATATCCAAATGGGGCAGTTGATAGATTCAAATTTCCTGCAAATAGCACAATTCCTATGGGTCGCGGTTCATGGAATAATATGGTTACAACTAGATTGGCAAGCACACCAATAGCAAGTGTTAGTTTTAGCAATCAATTTTTTGACCCAAATACTGACTCCTTCTTTGTAGATTTAAACGTAGTTTTTGTATCAAACCCAAACACAGCGGTTCCGTTAACGATGAATGTTTATTTATTAGAAGATAGCATTCCTGCAACTGGAAATAATATTCAACACAATTATTCTACTTCAATTCAAGCAGGCTCCGATCCACTTAATAATTGGTATCACAACAACACCTTAAGAAAAGGATTAGGTGGAAATTGGGGGTTTACAACTATTATTCCATCTTCGCCAACCTTAAACACTACATATTCCAAAAAAGTAGGATTCCTTTTGAAATCAAGTTGGGTTGCTAAAAACATTCATCTAGTTGGCTTTGTAGCTTACAATGGCACTGCTGCCAATAATGAACTTGAAATATTAAATTCAGAAAGAATTGATTTGAATTTGTTTTATCCATTAGGTGTTTCAAAAATTGAAAATAAAACTGCAAATATTTTAAGTATTTTTCCTAATCCTGTTTTAAGTAATCAGTTATTAAACATTACTTATTCATTGAATGAAAATTCAAATATTTCATTAGGGATTTATAATGCACAAGGTCAATTGATTTGTCAACCTTATAATAATATTTATGACATAAAAGGTACACATACCTTAAGTTTTTATCCATCAAAATTTGCTTTAAGCAAAGGTTTTTATTTTATTAATATTTCAGATAATAAAGGATTAATTACAACTCAAAAATTTATTATAGATTAACGGTTATTTAATATAAAAGCTAAATTTAAAACAGCAAAGAGATTATTTCTCTTTGCTGTTTTTTGTTTTAATTGCTAATATTTTACCTCAATTACATTTTTCATTTTACTTTTGCGTTTCTTCAAAAATTAAATCAATATTACATGAGGCAAATAGAAATGGTTGACTTAAAAACCCAGTATCAAAAAATAAAAACTGAAGTGGATAATGGAATAATGGAAGTAATTAGCAATGCAGCTTTTATTAAAGGAAAAGCTGTTCAAGATTTTGCTGATGCTTTATCTAAATATTTAGATGCAAAGCATGTAATACCTTGTGCTAATGGTACTGATGCTTTACAAATTGCCATGATGGCTTTAGGTTTAAAACCTGGTGATGAAGTTATTACACCTTCATTTACATATATTGCAACTTGTGAAGTTTTAGGTTTACTAGGTTTAGTTCCTGTGTTTGTTGATGTTCATACAGATACTTATACCATTGACCCAAAAGAAATTGAAAAAGCAATTACACCAAAAACTAAGGCAATTGTACCAGTTCATTTATATGGTCAAAGTGCTGAAATGGAAGAAATTATGGCTATTGCTACTAAGCATAATTTATATGTAATTGAAGATAACGCTCAAGCAATTGGTGGTCATTATACATACAGCAATGGTACTCAAAAAGCAAATGGTACAATGGGAACTATCGGTTGTACGTCTTTCTTTCCTTCAAAAAATTTAGGTTGTTATGGTGATGGTGGTGCTATGTATTGTAATGGTGATACATTAGCAACTCAATTAAAAATGGTGGCTAATCATGGTCAATCAATTCAATATAAACATGATTTAATTGGTGTAAATTCTCGTTTAGATACAATTCAAGCAGTTGTATTAAATGCTAAATTGAAACATTTAGATGAATATTGCGATGCTCGTAGAATGGTGGCAGATAAATATGACGCTGCATTTGCTAATCATGCTAATATTACAGCACCAGTTCGTAAATCTTATAGCAAACATGTTTATCATCAATATACCTTAGTGGTTTCAGAAAAAAGAAATGAATTACAAGCTTTCTTAAAAGAAAACGGAATTCCGAGTATGATTTATTATCCAATTCCTGCTCATAAGCAAAAAGCTTTTGAAGGAAAAGGTAAAATTGTGGGCGATTTAAAAAATACAAATTGGCTTACAGACAGAGTTATTTCTTTGCCAATTCATACCGAAATGCAAGATGAACAGCAAAACTTTATCATCGAAAAAGTATTAGAGTTTTATAAATAATTATTGAACTATAAAATATGAAAATTGCAGTAATTGGAACTGGATATGTAGGATTAGTTACAGGAACTTGTTTTGCCGAAACAGGTAATCATGTAATTTGTGTTGATGTAAACAAAGCTAAAATTGATAAATTACTACAAGGCGAATTACCAATATATGAGCCTGGTTTAGATGTTTTATTAGAAAGAAACATTAAGCATAAGCGTATAGAATTTACATTAAATCTAAAGGAAGCTGTAGATAAAAGCGATATTATTTTCTTAGCATTACCAACGCCTCCCGGTGAAGATGGTTCGGCGGATTTAAGTTATATTTTAGGAGTAGCTGAAGAGTTAGGTAAAATAATTACATCATATAAAGTAATTATTGATAAAAGTACAGTGCCTGTAGGTACAGCCGAAATGGTTCGTGAAAGAGTAGCATTAAATGCAAAATGCGATTTTGATGTAGTGAGCAATCCTGAGTTTTTACGTGAAGGTGTGGCTGTTGAAGATTTCATGAAACCTGATAGGGTAGTGATAGGTACAAGAAGCGAAAGAGCAACAGAACTAATGGAAAAATTATATGAGCCATTTGTTCGTCAAGGAAACCCTATTTACTTTATGGATGAAAAAAGCGCTGAAATGACTAAGTATGCAGCCAATTCATATTTAGCCATGCGTATTTCATTTATGAATGAAATGGCAAATCTTTGCGAAAAAGTTGGGGCAAACGTTGATATGGTTCGTAAAGGTATGGGCAGCGATAATCGAATTGGAAAAAGATTTTTGTTTTCGGGTATTGGATATGGTGGAAGTTGTTTTCCTAAAGATGTACAAGCATTAGCCAAAACTGCTAAAGATTACAACTACGATTTCAAGATTTTAGATAGCGTAATGAATGTAAATCAAATTCAAAAACACATTTTATCTACTAAAATCATCAATCATTTTCAAAATTTAAATGGTCATACCATAGCTATTTGGGGTTTGGCTTTTAAACCGAATACTGATGATATTCGTGAAGCTCCATCCTTATATATTGTAGATAATTTAATAGCAGCTGGTGCAAAAATTAAAGCTTATGACCCTGCTGCTAATGAACACATGAAAAGTGTGTTTGGTAACAAAATTGAATTTGTTGCCGATCCTAATGATGCTTTGAAAGGAGCTTCAGCTTTGGCAATATTAACTGAATGGAACGAATTTAGAACGCCTGATTTTGACGTAATAAAATCAATGCTAAAACAACCAATTGTATTTGATGGCAGAAATGTATTTACACCCGAACAAATGCAAGAACTTGGATTTGTGTATCACTCAATAGGCAGAAATCCAGTATTATAAAATTTGAAAAAGCTCAACTCATTTAGTTGAGCTTTTTCAAATTTTATAATACTGGATTTCTGCCTATTGAGTGATACACAAATCCAAGTTCTTGCATTTGTTCGGGTGTAAATACATTTCTGCC
>JBDKJJ010000284.1:0-2507 GCA_039796635.1 Bacteroidota bacterium | reverse complement strand
AATAACCATGAAAATTTAAAATGCCATTTTAAATTTTCATGGTTATTGTTATATTTGCAAAATGATAAATAGAATATATAAAAAGCAAATAGAAGCGGCGTTCAAAACATTTCCTGCTGTTGCGCTATTAGGCCCAAGGCAAATAGGTAAAAGCACTTTAGCTAAATTGTTCTCAAGCAGCAAAAAGAAAAATGTAATCTATTTAGATTTAGAAAAATCATCAGATAGAAAAAAATTAGATGATGCACATCATTTTTTAATGTTGCATAAAGATGATGTAGTAATAATTGATGAAATTCAAATTATGCCACATCTGTTTTCTGATTTACGACCTATCATTGATGAGTACCGAAAAAACGGCAGGTTTTTATTGTTGGGCTCTGCATCACCTACTTTAGTTAGAGGGGTGAGTGAATCATTAGCAGGCAGAATTGGTTATGTTGAATTGCCTTCAATTACACTTAAAGAAACTTTAGGAACCACAATTACACAAGAAAAATTATGGCTAAATGGTGGGTTTCCGGCATCGTTGCAATTTAAAAAAAATGGAGATAGTTTTTTGTGGCGTCAGCAATTGATACGCAGTTTTATTGAACGTGATTTACGGATGTTATTCAACATTGATTTGAATCCTAAAATTGCAGATAACTTTTGGCAAATGTTAGCTCACATCAACGGAAATGTATGGAATGCAAGTACCATAGCTACTTCATTAGGAGTTACTTCACCAACTGTGAAACGGTACCTTGAATTTTTGGAAGGTGCTTTTATGATTAGAATTTTGGAAGCTTGGTATATCAATACTGAAAAAAGAATTACCAAAGCACCAAAAGTTTATTTCAGAGATTCAGGGTTGCTACATGCTTTTTTAAGTATTGATAGTAATAACCATTTGCATGGTCATCCTGTGGTTGGTAGTTCATGGGAAGGATTTGTGATTGAACAAATCATTCAGCAATTGCCCTATGGAGTGAAACCTTATTTTTACAGAACATCACAAGGTGCTGAATTAGATTTGCTTTTGGTAAAAGGAATTACACCTAAAGTTGCTATTGAAATAAAACTTAATAATGCGCCCACTGTATCTCGTGGATTTTACGAATGTTTATCTGATTTGAAATTGAAAAAGGGATTTGTAATTACACCAAAATCCGATTCGTATGCTATCAATGATGAAGCGTATGTAATAAACTTAGCAACTTTTATTACTAAATTACCATCTTTATTAAAATAAAATAACCATGAAAATTTAAAATGCCATTTTAAATTTTCATGGTTATTTTAAATTATGATAAAATTATATTTGAATCATTTTTTCAAGTAAATCAGCTATTCTGTTACTATACCCAAATTCATTATCGTACCAACCAATAATTTTAACAAACTGCCCATCAATTGCCATGGTTGATTCAGCATCAAAAATACAGCTATGCGGATTTCCAATAATATCGCTGCTCACTAATGGGTCAGTAGTGTATTGTAAAATACCTTTTAAATTACCTTCTGCATTTTTTTTGAATGCAGCATTAATTTCTTCAATAGTTGTTGTTTTTTTTAATACAGCTGTAAAATCAGTAATAGAGCCTGTTACTACTGGTACTCTCATGCTGTTGCCATTTATTTTTCCTTTTAAATGAGGTAAAACTTCAGTTACAGCTTTTGCTGCGCCAGTAGTTGTAGGAATAATATTAACCGAAGCTGCACGTGCTCTTCTTAAATCTTTATGAGGAGCATCTACTAATTTTTGATCAGCAGTAAATGCATGAACAGTAACCATATAACCTTTTTCTAAGCCAAAATTATCATCTAATATTTTCACCATTGGTGCTAAGCAATTAGTAGTGCATGATGCATTTGAAATGATTAAATCATCAGCATGCAATGCTTCATCATTTACACCTAAAACAATTGTTTTCACATCGCCACTACAAGGCGCTGATACCAATACTTTTTTTGCACCAGCTTGTATGTGTTTTTCAGCAGATGCCTTATTGGTAAATAATCCTGTGCTTTCTAATACCACATCAATCTCTAAATTTTTCCATGGTAAAAGTTCAGGTTGTTTTTCATTTAAAATTAAAATTGATTTTCCGTTTACAATTAAATGATGTTCGTCATGCGACACTTCACCATCAAATGTATGCTGCGCTGAATCATATTTGAATAGATGAGCTAATGTTTTAGTATCAGTTAAATCATTGATGGCTACTACATTAAGAATGTTTTTTTTCAAAATTGTTCTTAACGATAATCTTCCAATTCTGCCAAAACCATTAATTGCTATGTTAGTTTTTTTGTTCATTCTTTTTATATGTTCAATAGTTGAAGATTGATAACGTTGCAAAAGTAGTTTTATGTTTAAATTATTTCAATACTGATGAAATATTTAAATGAAATTAATATATTTACTCACCAAAAAATTAAAATCTGAAAGCAACTTTTATTCATATAAAAGCTAAAACTCAGTCAACGTATAAATTATTTTTTATATTGTTGGTGAGGTTGAT
>JBDKJJ010000283.1:0-7325 GCA_039796635.1 Bacteroidota bacterium | reverse complement strand
AGGTTCATGGCGAATTGGCAAACCGCATACAAATATTGTAGCTTCAAAAACCAATAGTAATGCAGGTTTTATGATTACGCTAACCCTGCAACCAATCAGCTTTCATTAAAAATGGCTGAAGATGTTGAATTAGGTGCTAATTCAGAAATTGTAATTGAAAATATTGTAGGTCAACCGTTTTCAAAATTACAAATAGAAAAAAATACATTTGAACAAGCTATAAATGTAAAAGATTTACCTAATGGAATTTATTTCATAAAAATAATGGAGGGCAACAATTTACTTTTTACCAATAAATTTGTAAAGCAGTAAAAAAATTGCAATAAACTTTTTAGCAAAGCCGTAAAGCAGATTACATTTGTTTTACGGCTTTTTTAGTAAACCAATGGCAACACGAATTTTTTATAACCAACAATGGAATGATTCCACTAACTTTCAAATGGATTCACTAAATAGTGGATTTTATTTTGGCGAAAGTTTTTTTGAAACCATTAAAGCCGAAGGAAATACGATTCCTTTTTGGCAATTGCATAAAGAAAGAATTCAGGAAACGATTTCTTATCTTTCCATTCACTTATCTTCTCATTGGCAACACGAATTAATTTTTGAAGTAATTACAAATGAATTAAATCGTTTGAGTTTTAAAGAATCAAAAATTAGAATTACATTTTTTCGACAATCACTTTCTGAAACTGAATTTACTTTTTTAGTAGAAATTTCAGAATTGATGGCTAATCCCAATTCTTCACTTTCACTAACTATTTACTATGATAATAAAAAGTCGGTAGGAAAATTATCTAATTTCAAAACAGGAAATAGATGGTTATATAAAGTGGCGGCAGATTATGCTGCATCAACTAATTTTACTGATGCCATTATTCTGAACACTAATGGTTATGTGGCTGAAGCAACGCAATCTAATTTATTCATACTAAAAAATGGATTATTACTTACGCCTCCACTTACTGATGGAATGATAAATGGAGTTTGTAGAAAATTTATTGTACAAAATTTTTCAGTTATTGAAAAATCAATTGGTATTAATGAATTAATGAATGCCGATGAAATTTTTCTAACGAATGCTGTTCGATGGATTCAATCGGTAAATAAATTGGAGGAAAAAATGCTAAGCACCGAACAAACCAATAATTTTGCAGAAAATTTTAAAAAACATTTAACAGCATAAATACATAAACCACATAGACACAATAGGTATTTGTTTGTAATTGATATTGCAGTTTATAAAACGTAGTTTTACTATGTGTAGCTATGAAGAAATAATAACTATTCAGATGGTCATAGTTGCTTCGCAAAACACATAAACAAATCAATTTTGTATGTAGTTATTTTTAAAAAACTATGTGCCTATGTGGTAAAAATGAATTTTAAGAAGCACATGAAAAACATCGCATTAATAGGTTGTGGAAATATTGGTAGAAGGCACTTACAGGGCTTACTTCCTTCGCAACATCATTTAAATATTTTAATTGTTGAGCCAATTGAATCTTTATGGCAAACAGCTCAACAAGCCATTGAGGAAGCTGGCGGAATACAAAATCATCATGTTGAGTTTTATTCATCCATAAATCAATTACCTGAAAATATTTCAGTGGCTATTGTGGCTACCAATGCCGATGTACGTAAAAATGTAGTGTTGGAATTATTGAACCATTGCACACCATCTTATCTAATTTTAGAGAAAATACTTTTCCAAAAAGAAAGTGATTATGTTGAAGTTGGAAAGCTCTTGTATCAAAAAGATATTCCTACTTATGTGAATTGTACCCGTAGATATTTTAAACATTACCAACAATTAAAAAAAGCATTTTCAGCAAGTTTGTTTTTAGAAATGAAAGTTACAGGAAGCAACTGGGGCTTAGCTTGCAACGCTATTCATTTGTTAGATTTATTTAATTATTTAAATGGTTATGTGAAATACAATTTCACTACTGACTTGTTAGATAAAACTATTCATGAATCAAAACGCAAAGGATTTATTGAACTTACAGGAACGATTAAAACAGATGAAAAAGATTTGTATCAATTCAGTGCAACTTCCAATGAAACTTCTGGCGAACCACTTTTAATTCAATTGAAAAGTGAACACTTAGAAGTAATCATAAACGAAACAGAAGGAAAAATTGAATCCCGAAAAGTTTTATTAACCGAAGATTCTGAAAAACCAATTGACTTGAATTTTACTTTTCAGGCTTTACCTTTAAGTAAAGCAGCTTATTTATTTATTGATGATTTACTTTCAAAAGGTAAATGTGATTTGACTGATTATTTTACTTCTGCTCAGTTGCATTTAACTTTATTGAAATCTTATTTGACGCATTTGCGAAATCAAAATTTTGAAATAAAAAATAATTGTTGCCCGATAACTTAATTGAAAAATAAATGAAGAAAATTTTATTGTACGGTGCAGGCCCAATGGCTGTAGAATATGCAAAAGTTTTATTAGCACTTAATAAAGATTTTGATGTGATAGGAAGAGGTGAAGCATCAGCAAAACTATTTGAAGAAAAGACAGGTAAGAAAGTTTTGTTAGATACTTCAATTAATTCTACTAATTATTCATCAGTAATTGTAGCCGTAAGCATGGAGCAATTAGGAAATGTAACTCGGCAGTTAATTGAAAATAATTTCAAAACTATTTTGGTTGAAAAACCTGGAGGATTGAATGCTGCTGATATTCAAGCTGTATCTACTTTAGCTACTGAAAAAAATGCTACTGTATTATTGGCTTATAACAGAAGATTTTATGCTTCTACTTTAGCTGCTGAAAAAATAATTGCTGCCGATGGCGGAATTATTTCCATGCATTTTGAATTTACAGAATGGAGTCATGTGATTGAACCTTTACCAAAAGCAGAAGGCGTAAAAGAAAATTGGTTTTTAGGAAATAGTACCCATGTGGTTGATTTGGCTTTTTATTTAGGAGGAAATGCAAAAGAAATTTCGTGTTATAAATCAGGAAGTTTGAGTTGGCATCCATCAGGTGCTGCATTTGTAGGAAGTGGAATTACAGATAAAAATATTTTATTTAGTTATAATGCCAATTGGAATGCGCCTGGGCGTTGGGGTGTAGAGCTGATGACTGCAAATCACCGATTAATTTTACGACCTATGGAAAAATTGCAAGTGCAAAAAAAAGGAAGTGTAGCCATTGAAGAAGTATTGATTGATGATATATTAGATAAAGATTTTAAACCAGGCTTATATCTTCAAACACAATCTTTTTTGCAAAATGATTTTTCAAGATTTAGCAACATACGCCAACAAGCGGAAAACGCAAATGGTGTTTATAGTAAGATGATGAGTTAAATTAAAAAGGCTTTCAGAAAATTCTGAAAGCCTTTTTTAAAATTACTAATGAGATGAATTTTGCTGCTTTACTATTTTTTGGTTTAATAAAATACCTGAATCATTTTAGATATTGTAGTTGTTGAAAGCATGATAGACTGGTTATTTTACAAATCACCTTTTGTCATTTTTTCTGCTCTTCAACTATGATAAATAGTGATTTTATACCAATTCCAACAACAAAATAATCCAAACTATTTTGGAGTTGTGAAGAGGTAAATGCCGATACAGTTTGAAAATAGTACAAATGAGTGAAACGTCCCGATTTCTTCGGGATGGACTATATTGAAAACGTAATCGTTATTATATTTAGACAACTTCAATTATAAACTTACTTTTGCTAAAAATTTCAAATAAAAATGCATCAAAAAAGCATTTGGGATAAATTAGATTGGAACACATTTTACATTTACTTAGCCTTAGTAATTATTGGGTGGTTAGCTATTTATGCAGCTGAATATCAAGAAGGACATGCATTTATATTCAATCTTAAAAAAGATTTTGGCAAACAATTAATGTGGATTGGAGTAGGTTTGATGGTAGGCTTGATGATTTTATTGATTGATGTAAAATTGATTACAGCTCTCCCCTATTTTTTATACGGTATCATTTTGTTTGTATTGGTAATTGTAGCTGTGATTGCAAAAAACGTAAATGGTGCAAATGCTTGGTTAGATATTGGTGGTTTCAAATTACAACCATCTGAATTTAGTAAAACCATTACAGCTTTAGCATTAGCAAAATTCTTATCACAAAGCGATGTAAATTTCAAAATCCTTTCTACCAGATTAAAAGCCATTGCTTTAATTGTTGTGCCTTCTCTACTTATTATTTTACAAAAAGATACAGGCTCGGCATTGGTTTCAGGTGCGTTTATGTTAGTGCTTTATCGTGAAGGATTACCTGGTTATATTTTAGTAATTGGTGTTTCAGCATTGGTACTTTTAGTTGCTGCTATGCTTGTTCCAAAATTTATTTTATTCGGCATTTTTGCGGCTGTAGTGATTTACATTTTATACACTTGGCGCAGAAAATTAAGGCGTATGCGAACTCAGATTTATTTACTTTTTGGTGTGTTTATCATCAGTAGTTTGTTTGTGTTATGGGGTAAAGATTTTGTGATGGATCATGTTTTACAGAAGCATCAACGTGACAGAATTCAGCTTACATTCGGCATTACAACAGTTGATAAATCAGTAGCTAAAAAGTTAGGTTATAATGTAATTCAATCGAAAATTGCCATTGGTTCGGGTGGTTTTTGGGGCAAAGGATTTTTAGAAGGAACACAAACACAATTTAATTTTGTACCCGAGCAAAGCACTGATTTTATTTTTTGTACGATTGGTGAAGAACGTGGATTCATAGGCGTTTTGGTAGTTTTAGGTTTATATGCCTTCTTGCTATTACGCATATTAAACATAGCCGAACGCCAGCGAAGTAAGTTTAGCCGAATATATGGTTATAGTGTTGCCAGCATTTTATTTTTACATATTTTAATTAATGTAGGGATGACAATTGGTTTGTTGCCCGTAATTGGAATACCGCTTCCGTTCATTAGTTACGGTGGTTCATCGTTTATTAATTTCACTATTTTAGTATTCATTTTATTAAAACTTGATACTGAAAGAATTGCAGTTTTACGTTAAAAATTCAGAATAAAATTTGCTTTCCATACTTAAAATATCATGGCAATTGGGTAAAGAAATTTTACGTTGTATATTTATTTACAATAAATATGTAAGCAAAATATTACCTAAAGAATTAACTCAAAAAGAAAAAAAGCGAATACTTTTTTTTGGATTAATTGTGCCAGCGTTAATGAGCCGAAGCTTTGCTTTAATTCAAGGAAAATCAATTACAAAACTGCAACTAAAAATGTTAGTGTTAGGCTCAGCAGCTACTCCTTTTTTTGATGATTTTTTTGATGATAAAAATTTGAATTTAGAAAATCTTAAAAAGATTATTTCATCAAATACCGAATTCAGACCAACTCATTTTAAAGAAAAAATATTCAATAGTTTATGGAATGAAATGTTTGAAAACATTGCTGACAAAAAAGATTTTTTAGCAGTAACTCACAAATTAATTGAAGTTCAAAACAATGGTTCAAAACAATATTCTATTCATTCAAATTATCACGAATTAAAAACTATTTGTTTCAATAAAGGCGCTGCATCAACGCTTTCCTATTGGTTTTTGATTAACAATGAAAATGATGCTATCAAAAATAAAGTGGTGAAACAAATGGGAATTTTATATCAATTTTTAGATGATATTTTGGATATATGGTTTGATAACAAGGATGAACATTTTACGGTTGCTACCAATTGCAAATCCATTTTACAATTAAAGAATGATTGGCTAAATGAATTAAAATTATTGAATGATTTCACAACTGATTTAGTAGTTCATCAAAAACAAAAAAATGATTTTTTGAAGCTTCAAAATTTATTATTATCAGTTGGTAAAGTAGCTTTAGAACAACTTGAAAATTTACCAAATAGTTCTGATAAATTCAATCCTATAAACTACAGCAGAAAACAATTGGTTTGCGATATGGCACTGTGGAGCAACAGAAAAAAATGGTTTTACTATTTTTCGCTTAAATAATTTACTAATTGAATTTAAAAAAACAATCTGAAGTTTTAAATTTTTACATTTGTAGCTATGAGCATTTCAGTTAATCAACTTACAAAAAATTACGGCGATCAAAAAGCAATTGATACCATTAGCTTTGAGGTTAAACCGGGTGAAATACTTGGCTTTTTAGGCCCTAATGGAGCTGGCAAAAGCACCACTATGAAAATCTTAACTTGCTATATTCCTCCAACATCAGGCTCAGCGGATGTTTGCGGATTTGATATAATTAAGCAAAGTATGGATGTAAGAAAAAACATTGGCTATTTGCCTGAGCATAATCCTTTGTATTTAGAAATGTATGTGAAGGAATATTTAAATTTTATTGCTGACCTACATAAAATACCAAATAAAAAGAAAAGAATTGATGAAATGGTTGAGCTTACAGGCTTGAGCATTGAGCAACATAAAAAAATTGGTCAGCTTTCAAAAGGTTATCGCCAGCGAACAGGTTTAGCATCAGCATTAATTCATGACCCAAAAGTTTTAATTTTAGATGAACCCACAACAGGTTTAGACCCTAACCAAATCATTGAAATAAGAAGCCTGATAAAAGAAATTGGAAAAAATAAAACGGTGGTTCTATCAACCCATATTATGCAAGAAGTTCAAGCCATGTGTAATAGAGTAGTGATTATCAACAAAGGAAATATTGTGGCAGATGATAAGATTGAAAAACTTCAACAATTGAATAAAAATGAAAAAATATTTATTGTTGAATTTGATAAATCAATTGATAAAAATTTATTGTTACAAATAGCAGGTGTTGTAAAATGTCAGGATTTACAAAACAACAAATGGAAAATAAATAGCAATGATGATATCAGAAATAAAATATTTGATTTTGCAGTAAAAAATAATCTTTCGCTTTTATCATTGAATGAAGAAAAACAAAGCTTAGAAGATATTTTCCGTCATTTAACGCAAGAAACAACAGAATCGTAAAAACTTTGTTTTCCTCCATGCTGAATGCTCTAATTAGTCGTTTGATTCACTCTTCCAATTTATAATCAAAAATATTATTTGCCTGATTGTATTCAATATAATGCGCTACGATACTTTGCCTCTGTTGATTACCCTCTATTAAAAATCGTTTTTTTAATCTATCTCTATAATACCAATACTTGTTAAAATTTTGATTGGCCGATTGTCCAATCACCTCATTCTCGACAACAATCAATAAACAACAAATTAAGATTAGGTTTTTCATATTTTTTCATATTTAACTTTATAAAATTTTCCTCTGATTGGAGATGAAATAATAAGATTGGTAGAAGTTAATTCATCTATATTCCAAAGAATGCAGGTGTCAAACAAGTTGA
>JBDKJJ010000282.1:0-10029 GCA_039796635.1 Bacteroidota bacterium | reverse complement strand
GAAGCACAACAAATGGCCGAAAAAATAACAAAGGAATTAGGCGGCTATGGTATTTGGGGCGTTGAATTTTTTTTAACGGCTAATGGAGTTTATTTTAGTGAACTCTCACCCCGACCACATGATACCGGAATGGTTACTTTGGCTGGAACTCAACAATTGAATGAGTTTGAATTGCATACAAGAGCAATTTTAGGATTGCCAATTCCTTCAATTGATTTATTAAAAGCTGGATGCAGTGCTGTTATTTTAGCAACAGATGAAAAAAATGAAAAACCAATTTATGAAGGAATTGAAGATGCATTGGAATATTCAAAATCAGATGTGAAAATTTTTGGCAAACCTGTAACTAGAAAATACCGCCGAATGGGTGTAGCATTAACTTATGATGATATAAATTCAGATATAGATTTGCTGAGAAAAAAAGCAAAATCAATAGCTGATAAAATTTCTGTAAAATAAAATTACTATGAAACTAATAGAAATAAAGGATAATGAATCTGCTAAAGCATTTATTGAATTCCCAGTTGAATTATATTCAGATGATAATGTGTATGTAAGACCATGGAATCATGATATAGAGGATGTTTTCAATTCGAAAAAAAATAAATTTTTTCGTCATGGTGAATGTACAAGATGGATTTTGAAAAATGATGATGGAAAAACGATTGGAAGAATTGCCGCATTTATAAATAACAGAACTGCTAAAGATTCAAAAACAGGTGGAATCGGTTTTTTTGAATGTATAAATAATCAAGAAGTAGCGAATGCTTTATTCAGTGAAGCTAAAAAATGGTTGTTGTTAAAAGGAATGGAAGCAATGGAAGGTCCAATAAATTTTGGGGATAGGGATAAGTGGTGGGGATTACTAGTTGATGGATTCACTCATCCAACTTATGGAATGAATTATAATCCTAAATATTACAAGCAATTATTTGAAAATTTTGGATTTGCAACCTATTACGAACAGTATGTATTTAAATATGAAGTGAATCAACCTGTACCAGAAAAATTTGGTGAAAAAGCTGATAGAATTGCTAGAGAAAAAGCATACAGATTTGAGTATTTAAAAAAAGATAAACTTGATGTGTATGCAACTTATTTTCATGAAATTTACAATGCTGCTTGGGGTACTCATCATGGATTTAAACCAATGGCATTAGAGGCTGCAAAAAAAATATTGAAAACCATTAAACCGATAATGGATCCTAAATTAATTTGGTTCGGATTTCATAATGATAAACCAATTTCATTTTTTATTATGTTGCCTGAAATTAATCAAGCAGTGAAAAAATTGAATGGTAAATTTGGATGGTTTGAAAAACTTAAATTTATGTATTACTTGAAGTTTTCAAAAACAATCACAAAGTGTTATGGTGTTGTATTTGGAGTTGTTCCGGTTTTTCAATCAAAAGGGATTGAAGGAGCAATAATTAAAGCTGCTGAAGAAGTTATCAGAAAGCAAAATAAATATACTGATATGGAAATGAATTGGATTGGTTCTTTCAACCCTAAAATGATAGCTATTTGTGAAAGCCTTAATGCTTCAAAAATAAAAACATTAATTACCTATAAAGTAATGTTTGATACCAATGTTGATATGAAACCACATCCAATTATTAATTAATAGTTTTTGGTTTGAATTTTATTAGTGGATGTATTAATTAAGATAAATAATTTTTTGTTCACTTAGTAAAGTAGCAACTTTATCAATGGCAATGTGGTAAAAAAGCCGATTCAAAATATAGGAGTTGTTTACTATTAATATCAGCCATTTCGAACATTTTTCTTAACCTGACTTAGGACAACTTCTTTATAAAAAACTCATTATCAGCCTGAAAATTTTGAAAAGCCTTTGTTAGAATTTTTATGACACTGAACGATTATATTACAAAAAATTTGATGAAATACCAGAGTATGAAGAAGTAGTTAAAGATAGATTTATTTCAGTTGTTAAAGCTGACCCTTTCTGGTATATTGTAATTATTTTAAAACGAATTTGGCTTTCCTTATCACGTACTTTACCATTGCCATTTTGTGGGTGGTTAATGTTTCCATTATTTTATTTTTTGTATAAAAATAAAAGATGGGAGTACTTGAAAATTATCATTATTTCTTTTCCACTATCTATCACACCCATTGTGATTTTTTCAGGACTTAATGCAACATACAATGGAGTTTATGGTTTTCTGGTAGTATCAATTCTTATTACTGAGTGGTATGAATATAAAAAAAGTCGCACCATTAATTGATGCGACTTATACTTTAGAACGATGATGTTATTAGTTAGCTTTTGGTGAAGCTTCAGGCTTTGGTAATAAAACCTTGCGGCTCAATCTCCATTTACCTGTTTTAGGGTCAGTACCAATAATTTTAATTCTTACTTTATCACCCGATTTAAAAATGCCTTCCATTGTGTTTAATCTTGAGTGTGATATTTCAGAAATATGTAGCAAACCTTCTTTGCCAGGCATAAATTCTACAAATGCTCCAAACTCAACTATATTCTTCACTGTAGCTTCAAATTCATCGCCTACTTGCGGCACAAAAGTTACATTTTTAATATGTTGTAATGCAGCATCCATTCCTTCTTTTTCAGTAGCTAATACATGTATTTCACCTACTTCAACACCATCCTTCATTACTTCTTCAATACTGATTTTTGTTTTAGTAGTTTTTTGTAATTCTTGAATGTTTTTTCCACCAGGCCCAATGATTGCACCAATAAATTCTTTATCTATATAAACTTTTTCAATACGTGGCGCATGTGGTTTGTAATCAGCATTGGCATGGCTCATTACTTTGTTCATTTCATTTAATATATGTAAACGTCCTTTTTTAGATTGCTCTAAAGCTTCTTTTAATACCGTAAAACTTAATCCGTTTACTTTAATATCCATCTGAGTTCCGCATATACCTTTGGCAGTACCTGTTACTTTAAAATCCATATCACCTAAGTGATCTTCATCACCTAAAATATCACTTAAAATTGCATATTTGCTGCCATCTTTGCTGGTAATCATACCCATAGCAATACCACTTACACCACCGCTTAATTTTACACCTGCATCCATTAATGCTAATGAACCAGCGCATGTAGTAGCCATTGACGATGAGCCATTGCTTTCTAATACTTCACTTACCACACGAATTGTATATGGGCAATCTTCAGGCATTACAATTTCTAACGAACGTTTTGCTAAATTACCATGACCAATTTCACGACGACCAGGACCACGATTTGGTTTAATTTCACCTGTAGAGAATGCAGGGAAATTATAATGCAACAAGAATTTAGAATATTCTAACTCATGAGCCATATCCAACATTTGTTCGTCATCAGTACCACCCAATGTAACTGTAGCTAATGCTTGTGTTTCACCTCTTGTAAAAATAGCCGAACCATGTGGCGATGGCAATGCATTTACTTCCATCCATAACGGACGTATTTCATCTAATGCACGTCCATCTAGGCGCTGACGGTCATTTAGTACCATATCACGAACGATATAATATTCAAATTCGCCAAAATATTTTTTTACAAATGGTTTTATTTCATCAGTTAAAGCTTCACCTAATGATGCTTCAAATTCTTTACGAATAGATTTAAATCCTTCAGCACGTGCATTTTTATCTAATTTACCTTTTGCAACTGCTAAAATTTTATCAGAACAAGCTACTCTAATTTGTTCTTTCAATTCTTCGTTTTCAACTGGCTTTTCATAATCACGGAATGATGTTTTACCTACCATTTCACGTAATTCTAATTGTACTTTACATTGCATTTTAATAGCCTCATGACCTAATGCGATGGCTTCAATTAATTCATCTTCACTTACTTCTTTCATTTCGCCTTCAATCATCACAATATTATCAGCCGAAGCACCAATAATGATATTTAAATCAGCTTTAGCTAATTCGCTTCTGTTCGGATTTACTTTAAGTACGCCATCAATACGAGCTACACGAACTTCACTAATAGGACCACCAACAAACGGAATATCGCTTACCGCCAATGCAGCACTGGCAGCTAAACCAGCCAATGTATCAGGCATTACTTCTTTATCACCGCTTATCATCCAAATATTTACTTGAGTTTCAAATAAATAATCTTCAGGAAATAATGGACGTAAAGTTCTATCTACCAAGCGGCTAATTAAAACTTCGTAATCACTTAATTTTGTTTCTCTTCGGGGAAAACTACCTGGGATGCGACCTGTTGAATAAAATTTTTCAACATAATCAACTGATAATGGGAAAAAATCTTGACCGGGTTTTAATGTAGTACCACTAACTACTGTTGCTAACAACATACAATCGCCCTGACGAACGATTACGCTACCATCAGCTTGTTTTGCCAAACGACCAGTTTCGATAGAAATAGAAGTTCCATCGGGCATTTGAAAGGTTTTTACAATTCCTTTTTGACTCATAAATTTTTGTTTTGTTTTTTGCCAAGGTTCATCGTTAATAGTTGTTTCATCGAGGAATATTTTTCAGAGATAAAACGTAGTATAGACAACTATTTCCCGGCGTTTAAATATATTTTTTTGATTTATTTAATTTATAAAACGAACATAAATCAGATTCGTTATAAAAGCAAATTGCCCTTAGTTAAGTAACCAAGGGCAATTCTATTTTTTTTCAGATTATTTTCTTAATCCTAATTCAGCAATTAATTTACGATACCCAGTTAAATTGTTATCGTGTAAGTATTGTAATAATTTTTTACGTTTACCAACCATATTAATTAAACCACGATTGCTACCAAAATCTTTTGGCTGACCTTTCATGTGTGAAGTGATATGGCTGATTCTTTCAGTGTACAAAGCTATTTGAGCTTCAGTAGCACCAGTATTTTTTTCGCTACCACCGTACTTTTTAATTGTTTCTTTTTTTGATTCTTTAGTTAATTGCATCGTATATAAAGCTTTTGCTTTTTTAAAATTTTCTTATTTTGAGGTGCAAATGTAAAACTATAATTTGAATTATACAAATTGTTTTTATTTAATATTCTTCTCTTATATTGGCAACAAAATTATAACACACTTCATAAAAATGTACAGAAAAATATCAGATTTTATTACCGACTGGACCTATGAATCAGCTTCAACCATAAAATTATTTAACGAAATTGATAATAATGCTATGTTAAAACCTTTGTTTGAAGGTGGAAGAACGCTTGGTCAGCTTACATGGCATATTGCCGAAACACTGCCTGAAATGATTGGGCAAGTAGGAATTAATTTCAACCATCAACATAATGATAAGTGGGATGAAAAAACTACCGTTCAAGAAATAATAACTATGTACAAGAAAAATTCAGATGCCCTTTTAGAACAAATTAAAACTTGGAGTGAAAGTGATTTAGAAAAAGAAGATAATATGTATGGCGAAACTTGGAAAAGGGGAATTACTTTGAATATTCTCATAAAGCATCAGGCTCATCACAGAGGTCAATTGACTTTAGCCATGCGTCAAATGGGAATGAAAGTGCCAGGTATGTATGGCCCTGCAAAACATGAATGGACTGAATTTGGAATGACTCCATTAAATTAATCAACATGACAAAAGAAAAAACAAGATGCGATTGGTGCCTGAAAGATGATTTGTATAAAAAGTATCATGATGAAGAATGGGGTAAACCCGTTAAAGATGATTCGGTATTGTTTGAGTTTTTAATTCTTGAGTCATTTCAGGCAGGATTAAGTTGGCATACAGTTTTAAAAAAACGTGAAAATTTCAGAAAAGCATTCAAACAATTTGATGCAAAAAAAGTAGCAAAATTTACCCAAACAGATATTGATAGATTAATGGCCGATGAAGGAATTATTAGAAATAAATTAAAAATTGAAGCAGCTATTAATAATGCAAAGCTCTTTTTAGCGTTGCAAAAGGAATACGGAACTTTTGCTGATTTTATTTGGAAATTCACTAATCACAAAACAATAGTAAATCATCTCAAATCAATTAAAGATTTAAAACCAACTTCTGAAATATCAGATTTAATGAGTAAAGAATTAGGGAAGTTAGGTTTTAAATTTAGAGGTTCAACCATCTGCTATGCTTTTATGCAAGCAGTTGGAATGGTAGATGATCACTTAGATACCTGTTGGCGAAAAAGCAATTATATCTGAAAGCCTATTTTTAAATTTATTTTACAATAAAACATAATAAGTTTTTATTTTTTCATTCCTCACAATTTTTTATATTACATAATAAAAATATTTCAAGATGGTAAACTCAACAAAACAAATACTATGGAATACCAAAAGTTGTGTTTTTTATTAAGGATGAAACTTCAAATATATGCTATTGAAATGTTGAAGGAATTGTAGTTTTTTGTGATTACAAAGTCTTAATAATATTTCAAACGAATCAAACAAAGTCTTTTGTGGAATGTATTTTTTCAATTAAATAGTATATTTCCTTCTGGGTATTCATATTGAATAAGTAAGATGACATTGCAAAATGGTTAATGCCTAGCTTTTTTATTTGGATAATTTCATTGATTGTAAGCCCACCAATAGCTACAATTGGAATGCTTATGTTTTCAATTGCATTCATCATTATTTTTTGATATCCATTTAGTCCTAATATTGGATTTAAGTTATCTTTAGTATTAGTGAATTGAAAAGGACCTAAACCAACATATGAAGCTCCTGCTTTTTGTGCTGCTTCAATTTCGTTATAGTTGTTTGTTGAATTGCCAATAATAAATTTGTCACCTAATATTTTTTTTACTTCAGTAATTGAATCATCTTTTTGCCCCACATGAACTCCGTCAGCTTTTAAAATTTTTGCTAAATGAATTCTATCATTTACAATAAAAGTTGTGTTATATTTTTTGCAGATTTTTTGAAGTTGTTTGCCAATTTCAATAAACTCAGCTTCGGCTGATAATTTATTTCGATACTGCAACCAATTTATTCCGCAGGAAAGTAAAAATTCAATTTTTTTATAAAACTCTTTTGAATGAGTTGCTTGTGGGGTAATGAATTGGAGTTTTGAAATATTGCTTTGCACAAAAAATTATTGTGAAACTTCAAACTTACTTACAATTGCTAAATCAGGGGTATCAATTCTGATAAAGTATAAACCTCTTGATAAATTTTGAATGTATAATTGTTTATCGGCTCCTTCAAATATTTGCATTAATACTTCTCTACCTAAAATATCATAAATTGAAATTGTTTTTTTTACATCTCCTAATAATGGATCAACTGAAACTTTCAAGAAATCTTTAACCACATTAGGGTCTAATTTAATTGGATTGCTCAATGCTGACTCTTTGCTAATATTTCGAGCTGCCGTTTTATAGATGATAGTTGTGTTTTGTGCATTAACTGAAATGATTACACAAAAACAAATAATAAAAAATGTAAAAATTGATTTCATATTTTATGTTTTAATGAAATGAAAATAAAAAATACAATGCAATATACACACATCAAATAAAAAATACTAATTTATTTTAGCAACAAAAAAGGCTTTCCGATTTTTTGGAAAGCCTTTTTTGTTGCTTGTTTTAAAATGAATTACATCATTGCTGATTCAAAACGTTTGCTTACTTCAGTCCAATTAACCACATTCCAAAATGCTGAAATGTAATCAGGGCGACGATTTTGATAATGTAAATAATAAGCATGTTCCCATACATCTAATCCTAAAATTGGGGTGCCTTTGCAATCTGCAATATCCATTAATGGGTTATCTTGGTTTGGAGTACTACAAACACAAAGTTTTTTATTTGCATCAACGCAAAGCCATGCCCAACCGCTACCAAAACGTGTAGCTCCTGCTGCTGCAAATTTTTCTTTGAATGCATCAAATGAACCAAATTCAGCAGTAATAGCATCAGATAATTTTCCTGTTGGATTTCCGCCTGCATTTGGAGCAATTACTTGCCAAAAGAAACTATGATTCCAATGTCCACCACCATTATTTCTAACTGGCATTGGGTATTTTGAAATATTCGCAATAATTTCTTCTAATGATTTGTTTTCAGCATCTGTACCGGCAATGGCATTGTTTAAATTAGTAACGTAAGCATTGTGGTGTTTGCCATGGTGAATTTCCATGGTCATTTTATCAAAGTGTGGCTCCAATGCATCATGTGCATAAGGTAGAGTTGGTAGTGTATGTGCCATTTATATTTGAATTTATATTGATTAAAAATTATTCTGCCTTCTTTTTAGTTGCTCGTGGCTTTTTTTCTTTAGTTGGTGCATCTTCTGTTGTTTCTTCTTTTACTGCTTTTTTTCGAGCTGTTTTTTTAGCTGGTTTTTCTTCAGCTTCTGCTCCAAATAAATCAGAAGATGTTTCTTCTTTTTTAGTTGATTTACTTGTATTTGTTTTTGATGTTTCAGTAACAGTTTCAACAACAGGCTCAGCAAATTGTTCTGCATTGGTTGTTGTTTCTTCTGTTTCTTCAAAATTCATGTCTTTACAAATGGCAAACCACTTAATGAATTTTTTTATATCACTAATCTTTACTCTATCTTCATCATAATTAGGTAATACAATTTTGAAATATTTTTTTAATGTTTCATTATCGCTATTATTATCAACTGGAGGATTTGAAGCAAATTTTTCTTTAGCTGATTGCATAATTTTTCTTAAAGGCACATTATCTTCAATAGTGTACATTTCAATACTATCTAATGGTGTAAACTGATGAATACGACTGCTGTAAAACTGTGTAGTTCCATCTTCAATTGATTTTGCGATAACGCCATTGCTTCGGTTTCCGGCTAATTCAAATAAACCACCTTTTCCGCTGATGTAAATAATGTTTTTAAAATCCATGTTTTTTTAATTGTAATAAAATTTTATTCGGGTGGCAAAAATAAGATTAATTGCCAAATACTGAAATGAATTTATAAGTTAACTATTTTGAAGCAATCAATTCAAAAGATTTGCTGATTATAAAACCGTTCATTTTGTTTTTGATTTCAGCAATATAAAACCCATCGTTAAATTCTTTTGCGTTGAAATGAAATGATTGATTCATGACAAATGAAGTTACTTTATTACCATTGAGTGAATAAATAGTTACTTCAAAAGTATCATAACTATTGGTTGCGAAAAATAAATCAGATGAAGTTGGGTTTGGGTATACTGTTACTTCATCAATTGGCTTGTGGTTTTCAATTCCTAGCGTATAATTTTCTAATGGTAATGAAATATAAGATGGATAAAAAGAATTGCAATAAATTGTATTTGCAGCAATTAAAGGATTCACTAAAGTATCCATATTTTTATTAGGATAAAGAACTTCACCAGTATTCATGTTTCTGTTAAAAGAGGGATAATTTGACGAACTTACATCTAATCTTATTTTATGACCTGCTAAAAAAGTAATACAACTTGACGGCAATTTGATAACACAATCGTAGATGTTATTTGGTTGTAAATGAATAGTGTCAGCGGCTGTTAAACCATTTCTGAATCGCATTCGCATAGCGCCATGATTTACTAACATTGATTTTCCATCAGGATAAACATCACATAATCGCACATCAAAATCGGTATCTAATTTATCAGATGAAACTTTTAAATGCACAACAGCTTCACCTTTCATCACTGCATTTTGTTGAAGCGCTGGTGTGCTAAAAACTAAAATATCATTTCTTGATTCTACCAAAAGGCTTTGGTCATAAGGTCCCTGACTTAAATCACTTCTTAAAGTTGGTCCGCCAACTGTTGGTGATGGGTTATTGGGATTGTAATTAAATGTTTTTTTATCTGTTGAATTATTTGCAATTGTATTTTGCATTTCGCTATTTTGATAACAATAAAAGTTGATTAGATTAGTATTGAAATTTACATCATTATCATTCTTCCAAATATTTTCACCCATCTGGTAATAAGTTACTGCGGAGTTTGATAGCCAATTGTTATTTTGATTTCGTAAATAAAAATCAAAAAATAATAGTGCCATTGAATCATCTACATCTACTGCATTTGGATAAGAAAGTTGACCTTGTAAGCTACTACCCACTTGTGCTGTGCCATGGCCGCCATGAACCC
>JBDKJJ010000281.1:0-8569 GCA_039796635.1 Bacteroidota bacterium | reverse complement strand
ATTTAACAGCATTTGATATTAAATTCATCCATACCTGTTGCATTAATGAATCATCAACTTTACAGCTGACTTTCATATCATTCACTTTAATTTCAGGGGCATTTAGGTTTGAATTTTTATAATCACTTATCACTTTATTAATTAAGCACTGAATGCTTACATCAGTTTTTGATAATTCAACTTTACCAACCTTACTTAAATTCAATAAATCATTGATAATGCTATTCATTCTTTTTGCACTATTCATAATATGAATTACAGATTCTTTTACTTCATCATTTAAATCATTTTTATGAAATTCATCAATGAAAGTTGCAAAACCATCAATTGCAGCTAATGGAGTACGTAAATCATGCGATACTGAATAGGTAAACATTTTTAATTCATTATTAGCCTTTTCTAATTCCTTAGTTCTGATTTTAATTTTTACCTCAAGGTATTTATTCAGTTTTATGATTTCATTTTCTAATTCTTTGTTTCCGGTAATATCACGATAGTTAGCAACAATTGCATTTACATTAGGGTCGTTTAATAAATTTATGACGGTTCCTTGCCCCCAAATATAATTTCCATCTTTACATAATATACGTTGTGTACTTGGAAAAACTTCTCCTGGTCTTTGTAAAATCAAACTAAATTCTTCTAATGTTTCATCCATAGTTTCAGCATGTAATAATTTAAAAACATTAATGTTTTCAATTTCATCTAATGTATATCCTAACAACTTTTTAAATGAAGGGCTTATGTAAATTAACTCAGCATCTTTATTTAACAGAACGGTTATGTCAGTTGAGTTTTCAATTAAAGCTTGATACTTTTTTTGGTTAACAGCTAAACTCTGTTCTACTTTTTTTATTGCAGTTAAATCTTCAAAAAAAAGTATAATACCAGTAACTGAATTCTGCAAATCTTTGAAAGGATACATTAATATTTCAAACCATTTTTCAGTATCAGGTGTATCAAATTGATTTATTGAAAACGAAGCAATTGTAAATATTTCACCAGCTTTTACTTTTTCAATTTTTTGTTTTATGTCAATCTTCTTTAAATTTTCATCCTGCAAAACATTATATAAAATTGAATCATTTGATTTAAAATTGAATTCAGATTTCCAAGAAGGATTTGAATTAATTAAATAGCCATTAATATCCACCATTAAAATTGGATGTGGGTATTGATTAATCACTGATTCAAATTTACTTTCATTTATTCTCAGCTCATTGGTTCTGGTATTAATTTCAGTTTTAAGCTGATTAAAATAGTTTTGCTCAAATTCAGTTTGACTTTCATGAATTTGATTAAGTTTATGTGACAAATAATTGGTAATTGCATAAAATAAAATGATAAGTATTATTATTAAAATTACCAAACCAAATTCATCAGATAGGTTATATTCTTTAGTTAAGTAGTACTTTAAATAACCAAATGTTATGGGCACAACTAAAATTAATGGACTTAAAACTCTAGAAAATCTTCCACCCAAAAATGAACTAGAAAAGTACCGCATGATGCCATACTCATGGTTGAGTAAAAGCGATACAGCTGATAAGATCATTGAACAAATAGCCGCATGGCTTACCATAGGATAAAACCCGAATACTTTTGTTAATTCAGTAGCATTAAAAACATGGTATAATAAATTTAAAAGACTATTAAAAAACGCAATTATTAACAGTATAACTATTACATTTTTTCGCTTTTTGCTTTCGGTATAGTATAAAATATAATTAATACTAAAAATCAGAATATTAATTAATGCATAGTTTGACATTCCATGATTTGGATGTCGAAATGCTGATACATCAAATTGGTTTCCGAATAATGTTTTATCAACATAAAATTCAATACTTGAGAAAAGTGTAATTGTTTTAAGAATGGCAACTATTAATAAAAAAATACCACCAACTCGTACAATTAATGTTGCATATTTTACTTTAAAAATGATACAGAAATTCAATAGGCTTGATATAATTAAACATGTGGCAACAATTGGATTCATTCTACCAAACCTAATGCCTCCGATGTAAAATACCGGTTTGTGAATTTGCCATCTAATCAACACAAAAGCTGTTACTAGAAAAACAAAAGTAGTTAGAATTATATTTAAATTTTTCCCGTAGAATTTCATTCTTCGTTAATTAAATTAAATCAAAAATAAATTTATCGATTTAAAAATAACAAAAAAAGTCAGTTAAGGAATCAATTCAATAACTTAAAATTTGAAGCGGAAAATGGTAGATAAATCAAGTGAATCATTCAACTCGAACATTATCTGAATAAGTAACAATAAATGAATCTTTAAAACCTGATGATTTTAATTTTTCAAGTGTTTTTTCAATTTCATCTTTTGTAAATATTTTTTTTGAAAGGTAAATATACTTGCCTGTTTTATCTTGCTCAATGGTAAATCCTTTCACATCTTTCAAGCGTTCATCATTCACACTTAAAGGTGCATTTGAAGAATAAAATTGAACTTTTTTATAGTTAGCTACTGAATTTTGCGATATTCGAATTGAATCTTGCAAATTATTTAAAGGCTTTGTAATAACGCTAGTTTTAACGCCTTCAACTTCCGATTTATAACTTGCAAAAGCATTAAAAATACCAGTAGCAATTTTTGTAGAACCAGCATCGCTATTTAAAAATTTCTCTTCTTCAGGGTTTGTGATAAATCCAGTTTCAACTAATACACTTGGCATTTTTGTATATACTAACACCGCAAAACCAGCCTGTTTCACTCCCCTATTGAATCTTCCGGCATCGCCTAATTCTTCTTGAACTTTGCCTGCAAAACTTACACTTTGATCTAAATTAGCATTTTGCATCATTGAAAACATGATATAGCTTGCAGGGTCATTAGGTTCAAAACCTTGATATTTATTTTTATAATCATCTTCTAAAAGTATTACACTATTTTCACGTTTAGCTACTGCAAAATTATCTTCAGTTCGGTGCAACCCCATGGTGTATGTTTCACATCCATAAGGTCCATGATTTCTGCCTGCTGAGTTTAGATGAACACATATAAACAAATCAGCATTGCACTTATTTGCCATATTAGCACGTTCGTACAAATCCACAAAAACATCAGTAGTTCTTGCATATACAACTTTTACATCAGGAAAGTTTTGTTGAATAATTGCACCTAATTTTAATGAAATTTTCAAGGCTACATCGGCTTCATGCGAAAAAGAACCTAATGAACCAGGGTCGCTACCACCATGACCTGGGTCAATAAAAACAGTTTTAATTTTAAATTTTGGAGCATTGGCATTTACTATTGTTGAATAAAAAACAATTGTAAAAATCAAACAGAAATATTTTATGTAAGTACGCATTATTTGTTTTGAAAAAAAATCTGAATACAAAGTTGATTAAATATTTACAATTAAGTGTTGGAAATAAAATCATAATTAATTTCTAAAAAAATATATTACTGAAATTGTTTCTGCAACTTTGTAAATAATTCAGAACGCAAATTTAAATTGATTTATTTTTTTTGAAACGGTTTATCATACTTTTAACTATTTTATTTTTCATAAAAATTAATGTTTATGAATCAAAAGCATATATTAACCAACATAATGCCAACAATAGTTTGATTGAATTAATTGATAGCATAAAAAAAAATGATTCTACTAATTATTCCGTTAAGCAAGATTACTTCAATCCTGATTCTATCTTAATTTCAAAAGATTCACCTGATTCAACCATTCATTATTCAGCAAAGGATTCATTAGTTTTTGATGCAAATGCAAATAATGTTTTTCTATATAATGAATCAGCAATTCAATATAAAGAGTTGAATTTAGATGCTTATAAAATTCAAATTAATTGGAATGAGCATTTGCTTAAAGCCAACGGAATATTAGATTCATCAACTCATAAAAGCATTGGCGCTCCAATTTTTAAGGAAAGTGACAAAACTTACAATGCTCAAAAAATCATTTATAATTATGAAACTCAAAAAGGAAAAATATTTGATTTAGTAACTACTGAAAGCGAAGGTTTTATTCATAGTGAATCTATCAAAAAAGATGGTGAAAAAGATTACATGGGTTACAAATCAATTTTTACAACTTGTAATGATGAGCATCCACATTTTGGATTTAGAGCAAAAAAAATAAAAGTAATTCCAGGCAAATTAATCGTAACAGGCCCAGCACAATTAGTAGTTGAAGATATACCAACACCTTTATTTATTCCATTTGCCATTTTCCCAATCAAGAAAGGTCAAGCAAGCGGATTGTTAATTCCTCAATTCAATAATGATGTATATAAAGGGTTAGGTTTACAAAATGGAGGTTATTATTTAGGCTTAGGTACGCATCATGATTTAGCTTTAACGGGTGATATATTTTCACATGGAAGTTATGCTATAAGAGCTAATAGTGGATATAATTATAAGTATAAATTTAATGGTAATTTTTTATTAGCTTTTGCTAGCACAAGGCTTGGCGACCCACAAGAAGCAGGCTTTTCAGTGAACAAAGATTTTCATATTACATGGCATCATGTAAAGGATGTAAAATCAAATCCTTATAATTTATTTTCAGCAAATGTTGATGCTGGTACAACCAGATATAATAGAAATAATGTGTATGATGCAAATCAATTTTTAACCAACACTTATAATTCATCTATAAGTTATCAAAGAATTTTCCCCAACAAACCGTTTAATTTAACCATCAATGCAAATCATTCGCAGAATAATCAAACGCATGATATAACATTTACTTTACCAAACATCAATTTTAATACTCTCAGAATAAATCCGTTCAGCAAAAAAAATAGTATTGGCGAAAAAAGTTGGTATGAAAATATTGGATTCAGTTATTCAGCAAATGCTTTGAATCAATTAACCACAAAAGATACTTTACTTTTCAAATCAAAATATAATGATTTCAAAAACGGAATTGTTCACTCCATTCCTATTTCAACGAATGTAAAAGTGCTGAAATATTTTGTATTGAGTCCGTCAATAAATTATAACGAAAGATGGTTTGGCTATACATCTGAACAATCGTTTAACACTGATTCAACAATTCAGCATAACAGAGTAAATGGCTTTAAAACCGAACGAGATTTTACTACTGCTATAAGTATGAATACAAGAATATTTGGGATGAAGCAATTTAAACATGGTAAAATAAAAGCCATTCGACATGTTATTACGCCTTCAATAAATGCTCAATACCATCCTGATTTTGGCAGTAAAACATGGGGATATTATAAACCATCGCCAATTAAAGGTGCTGCACCATATTCCATTTTTGAACAAAGTATTATTGGCGGACCACCTGCTTCTGGCAAATTTGCAGGTATTGGTTTAGGTATAACAAATGATTTAGAAATGAAAGTTTATGATGCAAAAGATACTGTAAATCAATCTCGGAAAATTACTATTCTTAGAAGTTTGAATGCAAATACTTTTTATAATGTTGCAGCAGATTCATTCAAATTAAGCCCCATTAATATGAGTACTAATACAGGATTTTTAAAAAATAAAATCACATTGAATTTAAACTTACAATTAGACCCATATCATCATAATTCAGCTGGTAAAGCAATTGATAAATATGCAATTTTTGAAGATGGAAAACTTGGGAAAATCAAAAGTGCCAATATTGCTTTAAATGCAAATTTTGCTACCAAACAAACAGCCACTGATTTTGCGAAAAAAACAAAAGGTGCTAAATCTTCTACTAATCAAAAACAAGAAACTGATAACGAAATTCCTCACTTGAATTTTGCTAATTGGCATATCCCGATTACATTTTCAGGAAATTATATGTTAACCATTCAACCACAAACTATCAACTTCAGAGATACTGTAATTTATACTCAATCCATAAATGGTAATTTTAATTTTGGTTTAACGCCAAAGTGGAATATTACTATCAACACAGGTTATGATTTTAGAATCAAAGGTTTAGCTTATACTGATATTGTAATTTTAAGAGATTTACATTGTTGGCAAATGAGAATACAAGTAGCACCAGGTAGATTTTATGCTATACAAATTAATGCTAAAGCCAATATTTTAAATGATATGGAGTTGAAGAAAAGAAAGTATTATGGTTCTTATAATTTTTAAGTTCGTCAACTATTTTTTCTCTTTAAATAATTTTTGCACTTCATAATATGCTTTCTTTTTATTGCCGTAATAATCAATCAAACTCCAACTTGCACCTGGCCAAGGTTCATTCAATTGCCATAAAATAGTTCCCATGCAACGTGGTTGTGCTTTTAGGTGAGCTTCTATAGCAGTTCTCAAAGCATCAGCTTGCAATTGTTGCGTAGCGTTGATGTAATCTTCAAATTCTTTTTCTGTTGGATTTGGTCTGACAATTTTTTTCGTTGAATCCACTTCATCAGGATTTCCTTTGCCATATTCAGGAATTACTTTTCTGCCTTTTACCTCACCACCATACACATTGAAGTGATAATATTTCAAATAGCCATCTAAATTTTCAAAACCTGTTGGATGTTTTTGATGATTACGCATAGCTACTGAATTAATTCGTAACGAAGAATCAGGTGCAAATTTTTTAATAGTGCTTAAACAAGGCAAACTTTGCATACCATATTCGCTAGCAAAACGAGGCACACGTTTTTTGTAAATTTCATACGGCTCCATTCCCCACCAAACGCCCCAGTAGTGGCTATCTCCATCGGTTAAACTTTCTTTGTGTCCCCAACCAAATTTGGGTGAAGATGGGATGTAAGGAATATCGCAACCCATTTCCTTTAAAGTATTTGGAATGATTTCTTCAAATAGTTTTTCGTAGCTGTTCCAAATTTCTGCACTGTCTTTTTTTGAATAATGATATTGCTGTTGCCAACCCCAATTTTTCCATCCTTCATTAATTTCATTGTTGCCGCAAAACAACACAACGCATGGATGATTTTGTAAGCGTTGAACATTTTGAATAAGCTCTATTTTGAAGTTGGAAATAAAATTTTTATCAACAGGATACATCGCACATGTAAATGGTAAATCTTGCCAAACCATTATGTTCAGTGAATCACAGAGGTTGTAAAAAAAATCATCTTCATAAATTCCGCCGCCCCAAACCCGAAGCATATTTATTCCTTCATCCTTTGCAGCAGTTAAAAGCGTTCGATATTTTTCATGCGAAACTCTTGGTAAAAAAACATCAGCAGGCACCCAATTAGCGCCTTTAATAAAAACAGGTTTCTCATTTAGTTTGAAGTAAAATGATTCGCCTATAGAATCTTTTTGTTGAATAAATTCAAATGTTGTTTCTCCCTTTTTGAATAAATTAATTGTTACTTTTTTTGATGAAGCGAAATTTATTTTAGATTCATAAATAGGAGTTCTACCAATTATTTTAATCGATTTCCAAATCCCACAACCTAAAAATCTCGGTGCAAAGTCCCAACCAAATTGGTATTGCGCTTTTCTTACAAAAACTCTTTCACCTTCAGGCAATTCATAACCATGTGCTTTTTCAAATTGTGCTTTTAGTTTTTTTGCTTCTTTTAATGTTGAATGAAAATAGATTTTCAATAAGTTGTTTTTCAATTTCAAATTGTCTTTCACTTGTTCATTCCATTTCACAAACATGTTATCTGCTGTGATTATTTTTTCATCATTCAAATACACATCAGCATAAGTATCTAAGCCATCAAATTGTAATTCAATATTGTGTAGTTTAAACAAATTTGAATCTACATCAAATGTGGTTTCATACACCCAATCTAAAGTATCAATCCATTGCAGTTTCTTTTCATTGTCAGCATAAAATGGGTCTGGAATTAATTTGTTATCCAATAAATCTAAATGAATAGTACCAGGAACTTTGGCTGGAAATCCATTGCTAAGGTTCGTGTCTCCACGAACATTCCCATTGCGGTTAGTGAGGACACTAACCTCGGCAGGAATTTTAAAATTCTTATCAGCGCAATAAAATCTCCATTTTACTTTATCGCTGTTTAAGGATTGCTCAAAAGTTTGTGCTTTTGAAATCAATGAATAAAATAAGATGATGAAAAGAATAAGTTTTTTTTTCATTAACAAAGCAATTGAAATTTTAATTTTTTATTCCTACTAAAAAATACCTAATACTCGTTACATTAGCATACAATTTTACGCAACATATTTACCAATGTTAAATCATTTAAAAAATATTTTCAAAAACAAAGTCATTCAGTTTGTTTTGATAGGCTTAATAGTAGGGCTTTGTAGCTTTGAAGCTGCTGATTCCTATTTTGAACTGAATAAAAATTTGGATATTTTTCAATCGCTTTATAAAGAATTGAATACAAACTATGTTGACCCTTTAGACCCTGATAAAGTTGTTACTACTGGCATAGATGCAATGCTTGCATCCTTAGACCCATACACTAATTTAATTACTGAAGATGATTTAGAAAATTACAAATTTCAAACCACAGGTAAATATGGTGGTATTGGTTCACAAGTTCGTGATGAAGGCGAATATATTGTAATTGCTGAGCCTTATGAAGGTTTTCCTGCTCAACGAAACGGATTGCAAGCTGGTGATGCTATAATAAGTATTGATGGTGTGTCATGTAAAAACAA
>JBDKJJ010000280.1:0-3422 GCA_039796635.1 Bacteroidota bacterium | reverse complement strand
CCTATTGATAATAATTTATATGAAAACAACTCCAACTCAGAACTTGCCAATCAGCAATCATTAAATGGTTTAAATGTTTTATTGGTTGAGGATAATACATTTAACCAAATGGTAGTAAATAAGTATTTAAATATCTGGAAAGTGAAAATTGATATATTAAATAGTGGAATTGAAGTTTTGGAAAAAACAAAATCATCTGCTGATTATCATGTAATATTAATGGATTTGCATATGCCAGAAATGAATGGAATAGAAGCTTTAAAAGCAATTCGAAACAGTAAAAATTTATATTGGAAACAGATTCCAATTATTGCTATCACTGCTGATGCAATAAACTACGATAAAGAAAAATTGATAAACCTTGGATTTGCAGATGTGATATATAAACCATTTGAGCCTAATGTATTATTCGGTAAATTAGCTTTGTATTTCAATTTACTTATAAGCTAAAAAAATATATAGAATAGTGTACATAATAAAATCAGTGGGGTATAAATATGAAAATTGATATTAATATTTAAGTAACTTTACTTCAACAAAATCACATAATTATGATAAAAAATTTTTTACTCACAACCGCTTTTTTTACTTGTTTGATGAAGCTATCATTAGCACAAGTACAACCACTTTTTCTTGAAGATTTTTCAAGCCATACTCAAACAACAAATTTAACTAGTTTAAATAACTGGTCGCAATGTGCAACAGGCACAAATCAATTGACTATTGATGGTGGTAATTTTGATTATCCAAATTCTAGTAATATTCAGTACGACCCAAATCCACTATCTAATTTACAAAATCCATACAATAGTATTTACTTTGATTCAACTATGGCAGGAACGGGTGTTGGTG
The DNA here is from genome assembly GCA_039796635.1 of Bacteroidota bacterium. Taxonomy (GTDB): domain Bacteria; phylum Bacteroidota; class Bacteroidia; order Chitinophagales; family CAIODY01; genus CAIODY01. The sequence continues at coordinate 2,570 of JBDKJJ010000280.1, read as the reverse complement.
GATATTGCAACACTTTTAGTGCAGTAAGTATGGGAAGAGTTTATTTAGCATTTGTGTATCAAGATAGTACAATTCACAGAGCTAATACTTCAGGAGATTATTTTATCACTTTAGGTTCAAGTTGGACATCAAATGCAGGAAGAATTTTAGTGAAATATGTAAACGGTGATGCCGTTTTTGGTGTTAAAAAAGCAACAGGAACTGATGCTTGGGGAACAAATGCGTATTCAAAAAACTCAACTCACTTATTAGTATTAGTGTACGATTTTAAGCCTAATGCAAATGATGATGTTGTAAGATTATACGTTGACCCAGCTTTACCAGGACCAGAACCAATGACACCTGAAGCAATGGCGCCAACCTCTGACCCTGATTTTGTAGGTTCAATCAGTAATTTATTTATCAGATTAAATATGCCAGTTGCTGAAGCACCATCATGTTTTATTGATAATATTTTAGTAGATACAACTTGGGAAAATATTTCAGCTGCACCTTGTATGGCTTCATTCACTTCTTCATCTACAGGTTTGAATGCAACATTTACAAATACATCAACAGGTAGCTACCATTCATTATTATTTGATTATGGTGATGGAACAGGTCAAAGCAATGTAAATACACATACCTATGCTACAGCTGGTACATTCAATGTTTGTTTAACGCTTTATAAAGATCAATTGGCTAATAATCCATGTGATACAATTTGTCAATCAATTACGGTTACAAGTATCGGAATTAATGAATTAAAAAATAATTTTGATGCATCTGTGGTTTATCAAAATCAAGTTCCTACATTGAAAATTGTTGCAAACAATAATACCAATGAAGTTAAAATTAATTTAATTAATGCATTAGGTCAAACTGTTGAAACTATTTACAATGGTAGTATTACAGCAGGTGAAAGAAGATTTGCACCAAGTGTAAAAACAACATCAGGATTATATTTTTATCAAATTGTTTCAGAGAAAGGAAGCAAAACTTTAAAGGCATTTTTTAAGTAATTTAAAATAGTTTGCATAAAAAAAGGAGAACAAGAATTTGCTTGTTCTCCTTTTTTTTATGTCAGGAAAAAATAGTTAATTTTTTAATTGCTGGTAATATAATTATGTACTCTTTTAATAAACTCTTTTTAGCATTTACCATGCCTTTTTGAAGGAGAGAATTTATTATGATGAGGTTATAATAAAGGAATAATGAAATAGGTTTATTTCTGTTTTCTATACTCCAAACTGAGAAAGATGATGGTCAAGATGTTTGTAGAACATGGTGTTCCATTGCTGTTTTGATAACACACCAAATGATTGTGATTCTTTATTGTCAAAATGTGCTTCGCCAAGTTGTTGTGTATTGTTGATGAAATCAATCAAGCGCTGTTTTTCAAAATAAAAATCTTTATCATCTTTCATCACAAAGTCGGGCCCTGTTCTTAAATTTTTTGGATAAGGTTTATCGCCAACTACCGTATCCTTCGCCATAAGTTTGATGATGAATTTCAAAACAGGATTTGGCTTTGGATATTTAGTCGGTTCAAAAATATATTCATAACTCACACTGCAATGCGCCAACATTTGACCCACAGCCATTTTGCCCCACAATGGTTTTGAATCAGAATTGAGTTTGTTGATTCTACCAATTACTTCTTCGGTTACTGCTTTATCGAAAATGTTTTTAATCATGATGAAAATGGTTTTTTTTTGCGAAGATAAAAATCAATCTGTTAATCTGCTTGTATGTAAAATTGCTTCAATCAACACAGAAGTATCTTGAATTGAAAATGCAATAATCCAATCATTGAAATTGATACAGCGTAATTTTAATTGATGAAAAGCTTTGTTGTTGCAAAAATGAATTGATTCAGGCGTAATAAAACTTTTGAGTAAATGTTTTTCAAATTTATCTAACCATCGTGAGCCTGCACCAAAAGTGTTTTGTGATTCAATAAAATTAACCACATTACTCAATGAAGCGAATGCATCAACGGTGTAATTAATCTGCATTGAAATTCTTCCGAATAATTTGATGAGCAGATTGCATGCTGATAATTCCGCTTTGACGGCTGCTTTGAATCATTTGTTCTAATTCTTTTGGTGTTAACGGTTTTCCAGGCAATGAAAGATTTGCATTTTCATCTACCACTTTTAAATTCAAATGATGTTGCTCGGCAAACTCCATCAACTTCAATAAATCGGCAGGATTATTATTTTGTAATTGCAAAAGCATATTTCAAAGTTAATAGGTTTGATTGATTTTGAAAAATTATTTCAAAAAGTTGCAATGATAATTTGCCGAGGTTCATTTGTTAGTGCTAATTCCAATACAAGAAGAAATATCCCAATCCCAAAACGTAAAAAGTAAAACCAATTACTAAAATAGCAATTATCCCAGAAACAATAAGGCAACTAAACCCCGTAAAATAATTTTCAAATTTTCTCATCAACACATTTTCAAATTAACCCTCCACCACCATCAACTTCGCAAACTTCAACATAATTTTTTTTGTGCCGAGTTGTTCAAAATCAATTGTGGCAAAACTGTTGTCAGCAATGCCTTCTAAAATTGTGAGTTTTCCT
>JBDKJJ010000279.1:0-4270 GCA_039796635.1 Bacteroidota bacterium | reverse complement strand
ATTTTTCTCTAGCAGCATAATCTTGTTGCATTTTTTGCAAATCTTCTTGCATGGTATTAAACTGATCAAGCATAGATTTTCTGAAAGCTTCTAATTGTGTTTCTGCATCTTTCAAACCCGGCATAAGCTGAATTAATTCACTTGAATTGATATGTCCGAACTTAGGTGCTTGAGCAAATGAATTACTGCAAAATAATGTGGTAATTACAAATGCAATTAAAAAGATTTTTTTCATTTTTTGTGATATGTATTTTATTTGTTTAATTTAAAATTTTGAAAGCGCAAATGTAAATAAAAAATGTGCTTTTGAAATGATTCCGATTCAGATTAAGTGCCAATAAATGTTTTTTGCTGAATCTTAACATTTTATTATGGCTAATTCAGTTTCTTATTACCCAATTCTTTTCTTCATTTCATCATGAATTTGTGATAATGTAGTTTTTAAATCGTACTTATATTGCCATGTTGGATAGTGGTTCATAAATTTTGAAACATCACTAATGTACCAAATATGGTCGCCGATTCTATTGTCATCAGCATAAGTATAATTCATTTTATTTCCGGAGATTTCTTCGCAAAGTTTTATTCCTTCTTGCATCGAGCAATTGCTAAATCTACCTCCACCTGCATTATATGCTTCACCATGTTTTGGGTTTTGATAAAAATGCCAAAACATATTTACCAAATCATAACTATGAATATTATCACGAACTTGTTTGCCTTTATATCCAAACACTGTATAATGATTTCCTGTAATCGCACATTTCATTAAATAGGATAAAAAGCCATGAAGCTTTGCACCACTATGCCTTGGACCTGTTAAACATCCACCTCTAAATACTCCAACCTTTAAATTAAAGTACTTTCCATATTCTTGTGCCATAATATCAGCAGCTACTTTAGATGCTCCAAAAATTGAGTGCTTAGTATGGTCAAGGCTTAAATGTTCATCAATTCCATTTTTAAAATAGGGATGACTTTCAGCAATTTCCCAACGTGAATCTAACTCAACTAACGGTAAAAAATTTGGATTATCACCATACACTTTATTTGTACTTGTAAAAACAAATACTGATTCAGGGCAATTCAATCGCATCAATTCCAACATATTTAAAGTTCCATTTGCATTGATGGTGAAATCAGTAAATGGTTCTTTAGCAGCCCAATCATGGCTTGGTTGTGCAGCTGTGTGAATGATAAGTTTTATATCATTGCCATATTCTTTAAATATGGTTTCTAATTCATTATAGTTTCTGATGTCGCAATTATAATGCTTATACTTTGAATAGTTCGACTTCAAAAAATTTACATTCCAATTAGTAGATGCATCAGCACCAAAAAAATACTGACGCATATCATTATCAATACCGATAATCATGTCAAATTTTTCATGCATAAATTCTACGGATTCACTTCCTATCAAACCACCTGAACCTGTTATCAAAGCTATATTCATAACTTATTTTATTTAAATTAATTGAATGCAATAACTGCTATCAGTTAATATTATTTTGTTTTGAAAAAAATTTCTGTGTTAATCTAACTATAATTAATGCTACAGGTATTATTAATAATACATCTACAGGTAATAGATAACGCATTTCAATATTTCGGAGTTGTGGCATTGAGCCAAAACAAATTAACAAATACCAACTAGTAAACCCTAGAATGATAAATAGTAAGTATTTTCGGTTTTCCTTAAACTTCAAAACCATCCAAATACCAGCAAATAAGCCAATTAAAAGCAAAATTGTTCGATATAAAAATACAATTGGTACAAGCTTTAATATCATTGATTTATCTTTAGCATTAGATAATTCGCTTTTGAAAAAACATTTCTTCAAATTTTCCAATGGCAATGTAACCCAATAGTGATAGGCATTGTACTTAATTTGATTATCTCGTAGTAATTTAAAGGTTTTTGCTAATTCAACATCACAGGCGCTATCTGATTTTGGTAATTGTTCCTTCCAATATCCACTCCAACAACTAAATGTATAACTACAATTTTGAGCTTTATAAATTGCATCCATCAATATAGTCGAATCGCCTTGATGAGCAAATGCAGCTTTATCAATTGTGAATTTTTCATTGTGCATAATGTTTGTCCATGATGGATCCCATTTGCTTTGAACTGAATAAATATACTGCATATAATTCACGGTAGCATCGTTCCAAACACTGCCGCTGCCTCGTAAATCCTGAAACAGAATTAATTGCTTATGAAAAACATAATTCCTGATAGGATAAATACCATAAGTACAAGCAATGGTAAGTCCCATTATCAGCATGGAAGTGAAAAAGTTTTTTAAGTTTTTAAGATTGTAAATAAATTCTAACAAACCAATAATGGGAATTGTCAAAATGGTTTGAGGTCTGATTAATGTTCCCAGTCCAATTGCTAATCCAACCCAAAACCATTTATTTTTCAAATCAGATTTTGAATAAAAATACAAAATTAAAAGTGTGAAAAAAGAACCTAAAGAATCGCTCATCAAAACAGGGCACCATAAAATAATGATGGGATGTGTTGCATAAATAAATGCTGCAACTAAGCCTGCTAATTCACTTTTTACTAATTGAAAACATATTTTATACAATAAAAATATTGAAACTAAATCTAAAGCAATCTGCACTAAACTAACCACATACATATTGTAAGGATTAGGAAAAATCGAACTAATTATTCCTATTAAAAATGAATACCCTGGCATTCGATTAAAATAACCTAAAGGCTCATCAAGATTGATGGAGTAGCTTCCGTGTTTTATTAAATTATTAAAGCATGCTAATGCTGAACCAAAATCACTCCCTGAATAAAATATTGTTTCTCTTCCTAAATAAGCTTTGGCAAAAAATGAAGAAAAGAATAGTACGTAAAGTAGGCGAAAAGCTATCCCGAAAAAAAGTATAGTAAGTAAAATGGAATTACTTTTTTTATTAATAGAAATTACTCTCAATTTGAAAATTTATTAAATATATCCATTTGGATTAAAATGAAAATCACTAAGTTGTTTGAAGAGTTTACGTCCATGTTTAGAAAAGGCCGATACTTTTACACTTGGGGTACCACCACTTCTATCTCTAAAATTGATATTAATCCATTTAATTTTATAAAATTTTTTGTGATAAACTGATACTAAAATATTAGCTAAATGAAAGTCACTAGGTACTTGTTCAATAAAATTCATTAACGATTTTTTATTCATCAATCGATAAGGCACATTAGCATCTTTCACCCAAATTCCGGTTGCTAAAAAAGCATATAAACTTACAACCCGTGAAATAATAAATCTACTAAATCCATCTTCTCTTGTTTTTCTAAACCCATATATAATTAAGTTTTCATTTGCCTCCTTAACAAAATCAGGGAAATGTTTTGGGTCGCATTGCCCGTCACTATCAATTTGAAAAACCCAATCAGCCTTTTTTTCAATTGCGAATTTATATCCAAATAAACATGATTGACCATGACCTGTATTTGGCTTATCAATCACTTTAATTTCTGGATTTTGAGAAGCAATTTCATTTAAAATTTGTAAAGAATTATCTTTGGAACCATCATTAATAATGCAAAAAACAAAATCAACTAATGTGTCACGTAAAATGGGTAACCACTCAGCAATAACCTTAGGCAAAGCTTCTTCTTCATTATAAATAGGCATTACAACCCATACATTACCTAACTTTTTGTTCATTGATTATTGTTTTATAAAGTTCCAAAGCACCTTCTATTGCTTCATCCATATTTATATATACATAATTAGCCAATCTACCTCCAAAATAAACCTTTTTTTCCTTGGTTTCCTTTAAAGCTAACTCTTTATACTTGTAAAATAATTTTTTATTATCCTCTGCCGGAATTGGATAGTAAGGATCTCCTTCAGATTTAGAATATTCGTAACTAATTACAGTATTTGGAGTTCTTTGTTTTGTTACATGCTTAATTTCTACTGAACGAGTATATTCATAGTCATTTGGATAGTTAATCTGAACACATGGCTGATGAAACTCTTCATTAAATTCTACGTGTTTAAATGCTAGAGATCGCCAAGGCAATTTTCCAAATTGATGATCGAAATAATAATCAATTGGACCAGTGTAAACCGTAAACTTAGGCTGGCATTCCTTAATAATTTCTTTATAATCTGTATTCAAAAGAACATGAATATTTTTATGATTAATCATGTTGCTAAATAAATTAGTGAAGCCATTTTTAGGTGTTAATTGGAACTTATGATCTACATACCTTTCATCTTTATTAAATCTA
>JBDKJJ010000278.1:0-5063 GCA_039796635.1 Bacteroidota bacterium | reverse complement strand
AAATATCTTTCAGCTTTTTGCATTGTTTTTTTATTAGTTTTAGTTAATTCATATTTCAACAAAACTAAAGCCCAATGCCCACCCAATATTGATTTTGAATATGGAGATTTTTCTAATTGGGCGTATGGATATGGAAATACAAATAGCTTATATCCTACTCAATCAACTCCTATACCTTTTGGTTTAAGAGATACAACACCAATCACACCTTTAAAAGTTCAAATAATAACGCCATTTACTACTCCACTAAATGATCCTTATGGTGGTTTTCCGATATTATGCCCTAACGGAAGCGGAAGTAGTGTAAGGTTAGGAAATGATTATATTGGTGCTGAAGAAGATGCTTTACAGTATAAATTTCATGTACCATCAACTTCTACAAATTATAGTTTAACTTACCAATATGCTGTGGTATTACAAAACCCATCTGGGCATACAGCAGCTGAACAGCCTCGGTTTATGGCATTAGTAAGTGACTCGGCGACTGGGGCTTTAATTACTTGCGCAAGTTATGATTTTGTTTCTGATACTAGTCTTCCAGGTTTTTTTATTTCACCTATTTCATATGATACAGCAGGAATTTTAAACACTTTCAATATTATTTTATGTAGAAGTTGGACACCTGCCTCCATTAATTTAAAAGGTTATGGAGGGCATACCATGTATTTAACTTTTATTTCATTTGATTGTACTAGAACCGGACATTTTGGTTATGCTTATGTTGATGTAAACTCTCAGTGTGGTAGTAATGCAATTATCAATTCCTATTGTTGGAATTCAACATCTGCAACTTTAACTGCTCCACCAGGATTTAAAAAATATCATTGGTACAATTCAACTTATACTGTGAGTATAGATACCGTTCAATCGCCAACTATCCCACTACCAACTACAACAACCACCTATGCGGTTATTTGCTCACCCTATCCTGGTTATGGATGTATTGATACTTTTTTAACCACCGTTACGCCAATTTTGCCACCCAAACCAACTGCCAATTTTTCAATACCTAATACGTATTGTGCAAGTAGTATTCTTAACTTCACGAACCTGAGCACATCAAACATATCAGGAATTTCAATTACAAAATATAAATGGGATTTTGGTGACCCAAATGCAACCGGAAATTCAGCACCACCAAACCCTGACACATCACTTTTACAAAATCCACAACATCTTTATTCAGATACTGGAACGTACACAGTTACACTTTCAATTGAAACTGCGGCTGGATGCCAAGATACCTTAATTAAAAATATCAGAATTGCTCTTCCGCCACCAAACGTACCTATTTCAGTTAGCAAAGATTCTGTTTGTGCTGTTGTTGATACTGTAACACTAAATTGGACCGGAACTTTATCTGCTGGTTTTACGCCCATTTGGTCATTAAATCCTGGAACAAATTTAATAAGCGGAAATATTGTTTCCACAGGCCCAATCGTAGTCAGTTTTGATACTATTGGCAATCATTACATTGGTTTTACGGTTGTTCCTCCATTTGCTGATGACTCAACCTGTTGGGCTCATAAAGATGTGGCTATTTATGCAAAAGGATTTTATCCAAACATTAATATCATGGGTATTGATACAGTTTGTTATGGTAATGCTACCAAATTATTTTTTGATATTGAAACGGCGAATTGTTCCTATTCAAGTAGAAAATGTAACGCACCAGATTCATATACGATTGGAACTACATTAAATACTAGCAGCACTATTTCATCACCAATTGCTGCAATACCATCTTATCCAAAATCAAAAGCACAATATCTTTTTTCAGCCACTGAATTGAAAAGTTTTGGAATTACAGCTGGTGCAATAAAAGGATTAGGCTTTACAATCACTACTAAGAATTCATCAACTGCACTACATGATTTTTCGATCAAATTAGCTTGTGTTAATTATAATTCTTTCAGCAAAATATCTCCATTCACTTTTGATACTTTAAGTACAAGATATTTAGTTTATAATAATAATTCATACAGTACGGTTTTAGGATTAAATCAATTTATTTTTGATACTTCATTTGCTTGGAATGGCACATCCAATTTATTAGTTGAAATTTGTTATGATAATACCGGGTTTTCAACCGCAGGATTAAATAGTGATGCGGTAAGGCGAACAGTTATGCCTTCTGGTAATGCTAACTCGGTTTATGGTATTGCATCACCATTAGAAACTGAAGCAGCATGTTCTCAATTTTTCCCAAGAGGATTAGCCTCAACTCATATAATATCTGCAACTAAAGAAAGGCCACAATTTACTTTTCTGGCATGTAACGGAAGTTATATACCTTCAGGTACAACTTATTCATGGACATCAAACCCGGTTGGATTTGCATCAACAGCTGATTCAATTTTTATATCGCCAACTGCCAACACAACCTATTTTGTAACTGCTAGTAACTTTGGTTGCACAAACTCTGATTCAATTAAAGTGGCTGTATTCAATACTTCCATAAAAGCAGGAAATGATACAACTATCTGTTTTGCAGGTACACAAAAATCATTAACGATAAGTTCAACTACAATCGGGGGGGGAACAAATACTTATTTATGGTCAGTTAAACCATCTTCAGCAGTAATTTTTAATCCTTCCAATCCAAATCCCACAGTGATAGTTCAGGCAAACACCATTGACACTTTTGTTGTGACGATGACTGGTGGTGGATGTACACTGAATGATACTATGATTGTTTATGCATCTTCAAAACCAACTATTACTAAAACAAAAGATTCATTAATTTGTCAATACGATACCATTCAATTGGTTCTTTCTTCCAATCAATTAAATACTACTTATTCTTGGACAAGTAATCATGACTCATTGAGCTGTTACAATTGCTATAATCCAACTTCTATAATTACTCAAATTGATACATTTAATTTCATTGCTACAAATGCTTATGGTTGTACAACTGTTGAAAAAATTAAAGTTACACCGAAACCAGTCCCAACGGCTACTTTCACTGCTACATCGCCAGTTTGCCCTAATGTAAATTCAACATTAACTTATACAGGAAATGCAGGAAATGGAGCAACCTATAATTGGAATTTTGCGAATGGTTCAGCTTCACCTGGCGGAACAGTTCAAGGTCCTCAATCAGTACATTGGGCTGTTTCAGATACTTATCATGTAGTGCTAAGTGTGATAAGATTGGGCTGTTCATCATTGCCCGATACACAGAATGTAATTGTATTACCAATTCCAACTTCAACTTTTTCAGTTAACAATGCTCATTGCGAAGGCGACACTTTAACTTTAACTTACACAGGAAATGGTGCAACCATAGCTGGTGCTGATCCATTATGGACTATACCTTCAAGTGCTTCTATTGTTAGTGGGAGCATTGCTTCATTTGGTCCAATAAAAGTAATTCCTGCTATTGGTAGTTCAATTTATTCATTAACGGTAGGAAACGGAAGTTGTGCAGGTGTTGCATTTAAGGATACCATTACAATTGCACCTAACCCTACTTCAAATTTTTCAGTTACTTCTCCAATTTGTTTAACCTCAAAATCAACAATTACTTATACAGGTGGAGCATTAAGTAGTTCGAAATTTAATTGGAATTTTGATGGTGGTGCTTCAACCATACAAGATACTTTAGTTGGGCCTCATTCAGTGCAATGGTTAAATGCAAATACTAAAAATGTATCCTTATGGGTGAATGAAAATGGTTGTAAATCAGATACTACAACCCATCAGATACAAATACTTCAAACACCTACAGCTAATTTTTCAGTTAATGCAGCTCATTGCATAGGTGATACAATAGAAGTAATTTATACTGGAAATGGGAAATCAATTGCTGGAAGTTCAGCTATTTGGAACATCAGCCCTACTCCAACTTTTTTAGTTGGCAATACTTCAACTCTTGATACTTTGAAATTTATTCCATCTATTGGGAATACGATTATCAACTTAATTGTAACCAATGGAACATGTTCAGATACATTGCAAGATACTGTTACAATATTTAATTATCCAACCAACACATTTACTGCAACATCACCAGTATGCCCTAACCAAAATTCAACTCTAAATTATACTGGCAACGCAACTTTAGGTGCTACATTTAATTGGAACTATGATGGTGGTGTTAATGCAGGTAATAATGTAAAATGGAGTTCAAGCGGCATCTATAATGTAAGTTTATCAGTTACACAAAATGGATGTACCTCAGGCATTGATACAGTTACTGTTTCAGTGTTACAAACGCCTACATCAACATTTACAAAATCAAATGCACATTGTTTAGGAGATACTGTTACTTTAGTTTATACAGGAGATGCTAAAACAATTTCAGGTGCAAATTTAAAATGGAGATTCAACCCAATTCCTAATTATATTGTAGGTGATTCAACTACTGCAGATACCATTAAATTTATTCCTACTATCGGAAATACAACTATTCAATTAATTGCATCAAATTCAAATTGTAGTTCATCAAGTTTTGACACTATTACAATTTATTCTTACCCAACCAATTTATTTACAGTAAGTAATGATACAGCTTGTACTCCTTCAACTTCATTAGTTACTTACACAGGTTCGGCTTCAACAACTGCAATTTACAATTGGAATTTTAATAGTTTAAGTACTACTCCAGGCGGAACATCAAAAGGACCTCATACGGTTTCCATTCCAAATGCTGGTGATTACAACATTAGTTTATTTGTTACTGAAAATGGATGTACATCTGATACTTCATTCCATGATGTTAAAGTTTACCAATCACCTGCTATAAGTATTTCAAGAAACAACCCAAATTGTAAAGGTGATACACTTACACTTACTTATTCAAGCCCAAGCGAAGCTGCACCATTATGGACAATTCCATCTTCAGCTTTATTAATTAATGGAACATTAACTGGTTATTCAGCTTTAACTGTTTTATTAGATACAGGTTTAAATTATATTTCTGTAAATATTACTGAAGGTATTTGTTCAAGTACAGCAAATGACTCAGTTAGAATTTATCAAATTCCAACTTCAAATTTTAATATAAATCCTATTACAAATTGTACTTCACTTGCTTCAACTTTAACTTATTCAGGGAA
>JBDKJJ010000277.1:0-4925 GCA_039796635.1 Bacteroidota bacterium | reverse complement strand
TTACCAAAGTTTAAGTTAGCGAAATTCGAAAAATACTTTTCGGTTGGGTAAGATTTTAAATGAAAATTAGTTAATGTAGCTTTCCATTTTTTACTGAACGGAGTGTAAACTGTATAAGGTGTTCCATCATCTTTTAATACTTCATTTTTTTCAAAAATTACTTGGTCTTTGTATGTGTGAAACGAAATGTTTTTCGACTCTAAATAAGATTTAATTTCATTATCTCTTTTAGTAGCATAAGGTTCATAATCATGATTGGTAAATACTTTTTCAATTTCAAATTCTGAAATTAATTTTTCAAATACTTGTTGCGGTGTGTCATAAAATATTTTTATATCTGAATTTATTTTTTGTAAATCATCTTTAATTTGCTGAATAGTTTGATAAATAAATTGAACTCGTTTATCGCTTCTATCTTCTAATTCATTTAAAATATTTTTATCAAAAATAAAAATAGGAATTACAGGATTGCCAGCCTTTAAAGCATGATATAAGCCTGCATTGTCATTCAATCTTAAATCACGTCGAAACCAAAAAATTGAGTATTTCATTTGGAATAAACAATAAGATTTAAAATATGTTGCAAGAAATCAATCGATTAATTTTTATTCAATTCATCAATAATTGATTGAGCTTCTTTATCATCCCATTTATATTTTAACGCTAGATTTTTTGCATTCTCAGCCGCAGCAATTGCTAATTTTTTATCGTTTAACTTTTTGTAAAGTTTAGCTTGAATTACATAAGTATCATATTCTTCTTTGGTTTTTAATGATAGGCTTATCCATTCGTTTGCATTTTGTAAAGCATTTTTATCATCTATATTCTGAATGAAATTTTTAGCAATTTTATTGATTGTAAAATAATCTTTTGAAATATATTTTGTTACATTTTCAACTGCCGTTGATTTATATAAATTCCAATTTTTTGTTGCTTCAGTAATAGTTAAGTCATATGTAAAAACTAATGAATCAATTCTTGTATTATGCATATTGGCAGCCAATATTTTATATTGAAAATAATTTACAGTGTCTTTATTTTTCACCATTGGCTCTAATAGTTCGTAAACTGAATACAATAATTTCCTTTCCACACGGTAGGTAGAAGTAAGTTCAGCAAATTCTTTTTGATGAGCAATTACATATTTTAATTCTCTTGAATTAATATCATTGATTCCATTAGCAATAATGCGCCAATTAATGGCTGATAAAAGTTGTTCATTGGTTTGTGTAGCTAAATATTTTTTTGCTGGCTCTGCGCCATCAACATCACCTTTTCGCAGTGCTAAAATATAGGCAAGACATTTGTCAGGATTGCTAATATCATTTTCAAATTGTTGTTTTATAAAAGGTAACTGATTTTTTTGAATCAAAGAATTTTTCGCCTCTTGTAAAAAATTCTGAGGTGTAAATTCTCCGCCGATTCTATAGATAATATTGCCTGTTGTATCAAGAAAAAGAAATGTTGGGTAATTTCTTATTCGTAATTTTTGATACCATTTTGGCCCTTCGCCTTTTTCCATATCCATACCTGCACATGTAAAATTAGAATTAAAAAAATGTGCAACAGTAGTATCTTTAAAAACTTCAGCTTTCATTTTGTTGCAATGTGAACACCATGATGCATAGCACATAAATAAGATTGGCTTATGATTAGTTTTTGAAATTTTAATGGCGTCAATAATATTTATATTAAGTAGCCGAATGCTATCCTGGCTAAATATTTTAAGCGGCAGAATAAATAATATTAAAAAAAGGATTTTTTTCATGAAAGCAAATTTAGTAAAATTGAATAGTAATATTAGAGTCCTTAATTTGATTTTCGTCTCATTTAAAATAAAAAAAGCCGCAATGAAAAATCACTGCGACTTTTTACTATGAAAAAAAATACTCTACTCTTCTATCGTTGAACTGAAAATTGTTCAGCTGCAATAGAATTATTTTTATCATCAGTTACATTAATGAAATACATTCCATTAACAACTGAATTATCAAAATTTACTTGCAAAACATTGTTATTTATCGAAGCACTGTTTGTAGCAATTACTTTACCTGAAATATTAGTTATAGTGTAGTTAACTGATGAAACATTTTTACCAATAAACTGCAAACTAATTTGATTCTGATTCGCAGGATTTGGGAATAATAAAGTTGAATATTTTGCATTTGCTACATCGTCAATTCCTGTTGCTGTTGTTATATTATCTGCATCAAAATATAAACCTGTAAAAGTTGTTAAAGCACTATCTAACGTAGCTAACAATAAAGGTTGTGCACGATTAGCTCTGAAATAATAAATACGATTTCTATCATTAACATGCTCACCTTGTGTTACCCCAAAAGCATTAGTTAATGCTGCAGGGGCAACTGAATATCTTGAACCTAAAAAGAAACTATCAATTTGATATTGAATTGAAAACATCGAAAGAACATCATAATAAATACTCGGACCAGTAGCTGTATAGATTCGCATTTTTCCCCATCCCAAAATTGAATCTTCACGATGTATATAATTCACATGCCAAGCTGGTGTATGATTTAACATGTATGCTGCAACTGTTACATTAAATTGAGCTTCACGTTTACTTACTGATTTATTATAATAGCCAATTGTAGCAGGAAATTTCACAACAGTTCGTGCTTGATTTAGAATATATTTTTGGTCAGGGAAAATGATACTATCATTTGCTCCACCAGTTACAGCCGTTTCACTATATCCTTGAGCTGGGATATGAATGGCATTTTCACCATACTCATTCGCATTTGTTGAAAAATAAAAATCAGTGTAGTAGTAAAAGTTTTTTGCGGTTGTAGTTCCTGCATAGTATGCATCGCAATAAGGCGTAAAAAATGCATCAGTTGCAACAGGGTATGCTAATGCTCCATTTGAAACTAATGCTGCAGTGTCATAATTCAAAACATAACTTGTGCCTCCATAGGTAATAGTTGATAAACCATTGGTATAATTTTGATTGTACGTTCCAATTTTTCCAAAATTACTTTGAGTTAATGTTAATGGCGTTTGTGCTGATAGATTGATAACCGTCAAATAAACTAATGCAAATAAAAGTGTAAAGATTTTTTTCATGATTAATGATTTTGATTTTTGTTTTAATTTCTGTGCAAACATCTTTCATAAATCATTTTCAAAAAATAGTGGTTAACCTCTAATTACAATTGTGCTTTCAATTGCATTGAAAATTTAAGCAACGAATTTTTACCTTCTAGTTTTAATTTTTTAGTCATATTGGCTCTGTGATTTTCGACAGTGTTGGGGCTTACAAATAACATAGATGCTATTTCAGCTGAAGTTCTACCATCTGTAATTAATTTTAAAATCACCTTTTCGGTGGGTGTTAATAATGTATTTACTTTTTCTAAATCAGGATTAGCATGTTGAAAGTGGCTTGTTTCTTTAACTAAATATTGCATTTGCTTTGAAATAAATTCTTCGCCTTTGTAAACTTTTTTTACGGCATCCACTAAATCATCTATTGCATTATCTTTTAGTAAATATCCTTTCACTCCAGTATTCATTGCATCCACAAAAAATTGTTTTTCCTTATGCATGGTGAGTATAATAAAATCTGTTTGATGTTTTTCGTTGAGCACTTTTCTGCAAACATCTAAACCATTCAAAATAGGCATTTCCAAATCTAATATTGCTACATCTGGCAGCAAAGAAATTATTTTTTGATATGCGTCCATTCCATTTTCTGCTTCGGCAATAATTTCAAAATCATTTATTTTGCTTAAAACATCTCTTACTCCACTTCTGAAAATAGGAT
Organism: Bacteroidota bacterium; assembly: GCA_039796635.1. Classification (GTDB taxonomy): domain Bacteria; phylum Bacteroidota; class Bacteroidia; order Chitinophagales; family CAIODY01; genus CAIODY01. The sequence goes on along the minus strand of JBDKJJ010000277.1, from coordinate 1,138 downwards.
GATCATCAGCAATTAAAATTTTTATTTTGTTCATTTTTATTGTAAAATAATTTTAGATTATAGGAATTGAAAACGTAGATTTTGTTCCGTTTCCAGGTGATGTTTCCAATTCAAATTTACCTTTTAAAATTCGTACTCGTTCTTGGATATTCAACATGCCAAATGATTCCTGTGCTTTTATTGATAAAATATGTTGTTCAAATCCTTTTCCATTATCTTGAATAATTAATTGAATTTTCCCTTCAGTAAATTCAGATGTGATTCGTATTGCAGATGCGGCTGCATGTTTCAAAGTATTTGAGATACATTCTTGAATAATTCGATAACAATTAATTTTAGTTTCTTTTGATATTAATTTTTCATCGGGTAATTGTAAATCAGCACTAATAAACACATTGGTTGATTCTTTTACTTTTTCACAAAGTGCATCAACAGCCGATAGCAAACCATATTGTTCCAACTGATTAGGATACAAATCTTTTGAAATACTTCTTACTTCTTCTAAAACAGAATCAACTGATTTAGATAAAGTAGGATTTCCATCTTGCAAAAATTTATGAATTTGATTTTTAATGAATAAAATATTTTGCCCCACACTGTCATGTAATTCCTTTGAAATTCTTTGTCTTTCATTTTCTTGAGTTTGAATTAATTGCGCTGAAAATTTTTCACGAAGTACTTTTTCTATTTTGTTCTTTCTATGATTAATAAATAATATCACAATAATGATAATTAAAATTAGGGCAGCAATAATTAAATATAATCTTTGAATTTTGGTGGATGCTAATTCTTTATCATTTTCCAAATTTCTAATTTCATTTTGTTTATGTTCCAATTCATATAAATTAGCCATCACACTCATTTTTGTATCATAATTATTTTTATATACCGAATCTTTTGTGTCCAAATATTTTTTATGATAAAACAGTGCATTTTTATAATCACCATTGGCTGCAAAAATGTCTGATTGATTTTTGTAGCAATCAAAAAGCCAATCGTTGCTTCCTAATTCAGTGGCATATTTAATTGCTTCCGATACATGATGTTGAGCTTTGTTATACTCTTTTAAATTAACGTACATTTCAGCTAAATGCTGATTCAGTGCGGCTTTCATTTCATTTGTTTCTAGTGCTTCAGG
>JBDKJJ010000276.1:0-3796 GCA_039796635.1 Bacteroidota bacterium | reverse complement strand
TGAGTATGTTATTGATGCCCTTCAAATCATTGAGCACCATTACCGGATGTTGCAAGGTGCGCTTTACCCCTACCACCGCAGCATAATGAAATACGTAATCAAAAGCATAAGCATGAAATACACTGGCTATATCCTTCCAATCGTTCACATCAGATTTGATAAATTTTACATTCTGGTGTTTTGACTTGGGTATTTTATTGATGTCGCCTGTGAGGAGATTGTCCACTATCACTACATAATTTTCTTCATTGGTAGCTAATCGCTCGGCAAGTGAACTGCCTATAAAACCCGCCCCTCCGGTGATAAGTATTTTTCTTGTCATGTTTTGCTGCTTTTATTATTGAATGATGTGGCAATTTAACCCCAATTATTCGATTATAAAAATCGGAATTTTTATTGGCTCTAAGTGTACTAATTACACGAAGGGTATCAATTTATTGGTTATTACCACATTTAATTGGGTTAATAGGGGAATTAGGAAGCCCCTATAATTCCAATTTCATATTTTTATGGACTAAAAACAACCCCTTTTTGTAGTAAATTTCTATTGTATGCCATAATCATCTAAAGTTGACACTTCTATTGCCTTTAGTTTTTCATTCAAAAGAACGGCTGTTAAATGTACTTCATCCACCTTTAAAATAAAACTACAGTTTATACAATAACATGTTTCCACGCTAAGCGATTTCTTCTTAAAATCTGCCAAATTTATTTTACATAACAGTTCATCAGTGCCCAAACAGACCGGACATTCAATTTTAACAACATCACCCAAAACCTTATTAATATTTTCTCTTATACTGATACTAGATTCAAATTGGAGCGGATTTTTATAGCTGCCTTCATCTAAAATCCTACTCTGTAATTCACTTAAAAATTCAGTTTGAATATAATTTTTGGTTAAATGAATTAAGCTGTTAAAACAATAGCTTGCAGTTTTCTCACTTCGCTCCTTGTTAAATGTTGCTTTAGCTACAGTTAGATGTTCGCCAAACTCCACTATCAAAGAGGTAGGAATAGATTTAGTCCCAAATAAACTCATCTTGAAAAATGATGAATAGCATTCATCTAATAATGGAATAGCCGTATTTATTAGATGATATGCTGCGAGTTTATTATCATCTGGACTTATACCAAAATGTATAATTGCATTTCTAACCTTACTCATTTTAGTTATTTCTAATTCTTTAAACTGAGTAAAGTTTTTTTTTCTTTCGATTGCACGTTGATACAATTCTGATAGATACACTATTTCTTTTTTTTCAATTTCTAGGAAAGATTTGAATGCACTTTCAATGGAAGAAACACACAGCACTAATGCCGAAGCATATTTTTTCAATGAAAGTAAAAAAAGAGCATTTTCAAAACTTTGCATCGAACTTACAAGAGGTGGAATAGCTAATAGATTTTCTGGGTAGTATCTAAATAGGCTTAACTGAACGTTTTTATTTTGTTTCATTGGCAAGCAAGTTTGATTGTTGGATTAGGATTAATATTAAATTTAGTTGATCTTACTACAGTACAAAATAAATTAAAAAATTTGTATGGTATTATCTTATTAATTTATAAAATTTAAAAGATATGTATTGGTTGATTGACTCATCAATGCTTACAAATAGTTAGTAATATGATTTGAAATTATGTATCATTTATTTAATTCAATATTCCCATTAAGGCATGATGGGCAAACTAGGCTTGAGGAAATTTACTGTTATTTTAGATATTATTATTTTCTCGAAGTAATCAAAAAAATCTGAATTATCTAATATTGATCACCTTTTAAATTCATCAGGTGAATCAGAACCCTAGTTTTCATTAACTCTTTATTTCACCACTAGATGAAGTATGACTGTTGGTTCAATAATCTTTGGCTACCAAAATGGCTACAAAGTTACTTTAATATTCAGCTGTTGGGGACTTCATTTTACTTGCTTTCCCAACACTTGTTTTAGCAATTCAGCTACACTCCAATACACTTCATTTCTTTCTTCTCTGGTTAAATTCAATTCATCAAAAATTATATCGCCTAACCCTTTTATGTCTGTTAGTGGGGAGGGCTGTTGTTATTGAATCTGATTCATTGATTAAATCCTTTAGCATAAATTATTTTCAACTTCAATTCTTCACTGTAGTCTTCTTCATAGATGTGTTAAGGGTATAACATTCCAAGGTTGAGAAACGAACGGAAATTGAAAAGTGCCAACGCTTTCAGACGGCTTTTGGCTTGATTGTCGAGCGTTTCATTTGACAGAGGGAAATCTGTTTCCCTCTGTTCAAAGTCGTCTGTTTTGGTAATCAAATGCCCGAATTGTTCTTTAAACTCTTTGAGTTTTTGTCCTTTGATAACTTCATAACCATTGTGCTTTATTTCTTCTTCATACCGTTGCAAATAATTGGTCAAAGTCCGTGGTGTAACTTCATAAAATTCAGCCACCATTTTGGTAGTAAACCGAAACTCATTTTGAAACATCATGCCATTGATGCCAAGGTGTTGTTGAATATTTTCAACTGCCTTGCTGTTGTTCAGAATATTCTGCCTGTCAACAGTTGAGTTTGTTAAATCTTTCATTTCATTTAAATGTTTCCCTCATACATAAGGGAAACAAATTGTTGTTCATTGATTGCTAATGCCTTTAGTGGTCTTAAAATACTTATCTGCTGGCTGCTTTATCTAAGCGCTGCTTTACTAACTCGGCTAGGCTTTATTTTACACTTGCTTCTACTACCCCTATTGTATCGGGGCAACGGGTGGACATTAACAATAAACGGTTGCGGACTTCATTCTTGGGTTCTTGCCATTTTTCATACAGATTTGCAATGGCTTTTTCTGGGCTTAGTTTTTTTACGGCTTCCAAATCTTTCTCCACTAAAGCCAAAATATCTACTCCGGCTTTTTTCATTTCTTCGCCAAAATAGAGTTCGTAAATGCAGCCGTCAATTACATAATCGATATATTGGCAATACGTTAAATTTTCTGAATCACGATTTTCTTCCATTTTAAGGAAAAGTAGCAAGTTTACTAAGCCAATAATTGTATTTCTTTTTTTTGATTCTGAATTTGCTATTGGAAGCTCCTTTAAATTGTTAGGGTAAACATCTATAAAACCACCATAAACCGATGCGTAATAGAAATCAATTAGCCTACTATTTAATACTGCTATAAGGTATTTTAACTCAAGTTCAGTTTTGGGAGAAAATTGGCTTGCATTTTTAGGTAATTTGTCTCTCGGGATTATTATCAAACATTTTTCAGATGTGTGAATTTTTCTTTCATCATAGATTGCCAAGATTCGTAGTAACCCTGAACTTCTTCTAATTATTAATTTATCGGAATCAAAAAGTTCTTTGAATTTTGGTGAACGCATTATTTCGGCTTTAGAATAATCTAGCCAGGCTTCAATTTTTGGAAATGAATATCGTCCGTCTTTCGATTTTTCAATTGCAGAACCCTCAATATAAGGTTTAAGCCCCTTTGAAAATTTATTATGCAAAACATCAAATTTGCTAGTACCTGATATAGTATTACCTTTTTTATCCCTTGACTCCTTTCCATGGATTTCTGCACCAGTAGAAGTGTAAAACTGTGAGTCTAATTGAATTCCTTTTGATTTAATCTTATCTAGTAGCCCTGATGTCAAATCAAGGTTTTCAGTTCGAAACATATTTTGGGTTGTTTCATGGTATTTCGCAATGTTGATTTTATACTTTTCAGTAAAATAATCATCAGTAAATTCTAGTATTGAAACATTATGTTTTTTAGACTTTGCTTTTTCAATTATTGGGATGCAAGAAGGAA
>JBDKJJ010000275.1:0-13253 GCA_039796635.1 Bacteroidota bacterium | reverse complement strand
ATTGGAACATTTTGTACTCGAATATCAGTATTATCAAACAAATGATTTGAGTTGATATCATTGTATAAATTTCCATTGATGTTAACAAATGATGGGCAACTATTCATATTGTTTGGTAAACACATACCATAAGTAAACATGGATGGCGTTGAACTAAATGAAGATGATGAAGAGAAGTTTGAAAAACACTGGATTCCTGTATTGGTGAAGTTTAGCGTTCTTATTGTTGAAGCATTTGTGCCATGAACAAATGCTGGAAAGCAAATTAAATTTGGATTATTGCTACAATCTAAGGTATTACAATAAGTAGCTTTTTTAGGCAGCTTTGTGATGTTAGTTTTTTGGCAAGCTAATTTATAAAACAAATTATGGTTTAATAAATTTGAGATTCCACTATCGCCTAAATTGTTTTTCGAAATATTAAAATACAAATACTGTCCTGAATTAGGATTCCCTGAACCTGCATCTAAATTAATAATACTGTTTTGAGTCAAGTTATTGCTATCTAGTAGCAATGTATTGTAGCTTGAATTACAATAGTATGGGCAAACATTATATCCGGTAAACGTAACAGGGAAATTTATATCTTGAGTAATATCAGTGATTTGATTAATTCCAAAATCTAAATATTGAAGATTGTTATACGCTCCTTGTACAATACTTGGATAATTGTATGTATCCTGATTAGTTAAATCTATTGACCCTGAAATAGCATTGGCTCTTAATCCAATTGTATAAATTGATGTTGGGAAATAAGATAAATTGAAATACTGAAATTGATTATAACCTCCGTTAAAATAACTTAAATTAGGGCACATGGTTCTTAAATCATTGTAAAAATTACCAAATATTTGAAGTTGATTATGCGATACATCTAAGCTGTTTGCAGTACTTGGTAGGTTAGGGAATTGATTATAAAATTGATTATAGGATATATCAATTGAATATAATGTGGTGCTATCTAAATTTGAAATACTATTTAAGTAGTTATGCGAACAACCAAAAGTTGTTAAACTTTTTGGTACAGTAAATCCGCCTGACATTGAATTAAAGCTTACATCTAAATAAGTTAGACTTTGAGGAAAAAAATTGAAATAGTAACTACTAATTTGATTGTGTGAAATATCAATATGATTAATTGGGCTATTTAGATTGTACAAATTAACACCTGAAATTGAATTGTATGAAATGTCATAATAGGTTAGTGCTGTGTTTGTAGAACTTGGGCTTGATGCATTTCCAATTATTTGATTACCCGAGATATTAAAATAGGTAACACCTGAAGGGATGGTTGACGGAACGGATGTTACCCATCCCAAATAGTTGTTTCCTGTCCATTGTCCACTTATGTTAATATAAGTGGCAAGTGCAGGAAAATTTGGGATAGCACCAAAAATAGTTCCATTAGGGAGATTAAAGTAAGTTATGCTATCTGGCACTGCTCCAAAAAATTGTAAGTTATGTTCATATAAAGCAGATAAGGATTTCAATCCTACTGGTAAATGTGCTGCATGTGCGGTATGAAAAAAGGATACAGCATTGTTTTGAAAAATTAATGTATCTAATGACGGTGGATAGTTTACTGCTCCACCTGAAGTTGCATATCCACTATTTAAGCCACCATCAACAATTAATTTTCTTAAATTGGGCAAGGTGGGAGTAAAACCATTAAAATTAGAAATGTAGTTAATCTTCAAAACTGTTAACGAACTTGGTAAAGAATTAATTTGAAGGCCTATTCCATTGATAACATTTCCATACTCTAAATATTTTAATTTTCTCAAATAAATAGTTGGATTTAAAACAAGTAAATTGTTGTTACTATTTAGTGTTAATGAAGAAAGGTTAGTAAAAGCACATATACCTGTTAAACTAGCTATATTAGCATTGCTCAAATTGAGTGAAATGATCGATTTTACTGCAACTGCTGAGCTATCAATCATGGTATGAGCAGTATTGAAACTCCCTCCTAAACCATATACATAAATTAATTTATGTACTAAATTAGTATCAGGCATTGCAACCCAAGTTTGCGCTTTTGTTTGTTTGAAATTGAAAACAAAAATTAGTGCGAAAAGAATAAATATTTTTTTCATTTTTTAAATTTTGATTCATTGCAAATTTACAAATAAAATGAAGGTTCAGGTTGATAAGTTGTTTTACTTTAGATGTATCGAAACAAGGTTTACTTTCAATATTTTTATTAACTCGTTTTATTCCAAACCAATGAAGCTGCACCTAAAATTGCTGCATCGCTTTCAGGTAGTTGTGAAGCAACTATGGATACTTTATTTTTATAAATATGCAACAAGTTTTGCTCCATATAATGTTTGGTTTGCCCTATTAATAAATTGCCAGCATTTACTAACCCACCAAATAATACAATAGTATCAGGACTTGTGTAGGCAACTGCATCGGCTAAAGCCATTCCTAATATTTCAGCAGTGAATTTGAAAGCTTCTAAAGCCAATGCATCATTATTTTGAGCGGCTTCAAATATTTGTTTGGCTGTGATTTCATTGGCGTTAATATTTTGTAAACTACTTTGTTTGCCTTCACTTATCCATTCATTCATCGTTCTTACTAATCCAGTAGCTGAACAATAAGTTTCTAAACAACCTTTTCTGCCACAGCCACATTGCCGTCCGTTTCTTATAATAATAGTATGACCAATTTCACCAGCTAATCCATCATGACCGTATATTAATTCGCCATTAGCAACAATCCCACTTCCTAATCCCGTTCCCAGAGTAATCATCAAAAAATTTTTTTTGCCTTTGGCTATACCAAAAATCATTTCACCAATAGCCGCTGCATTAGCATCATTAGTAAGCCAAGCATTAACACTACATTTTTGATGAAACATTTTTGCTAATGGAATAATTCCTTTCCATGGCAAATTAGGAGCAAACTCAATTGAGCCGTTATAAAAATTTCCGTTTGGTGCGCCAATTCCAATGCCTGCTAATTCATAATTATTATCATCAGAGCTTTTCAAGATGATGTTTGATAATTCATCTACCAAATTTTCAATGGCTGGATAATTTTTAATTGGATAATTAAATCGAGCTACAATTTTTCCATCGTTTGATACCAAAGCTGCGGCAACATTTGTTCCACCAATATCAATTCCGGCTGCTACTTTCACTTTCATTAATCAATATTTTGCTGTTTTAAAATGGATGAAACTTTGATTCCGTAAAAGGCTAAATATGCAAAACATAAAACTCCGGCAATGTATGAATATTGAATGCCTAAAATTTCAGGTCGGGCAATATAACCTTGAAATAAGCTGACAAAGCCACCACCCATAATCATCATGATTAAAAAACCGCTGCCTTCATTAGTATGTTTTCCTAATCCTTTAATAGCTAATGTAAAAATGCAAGGCCATAAAGTGCTACAAAATAATCCTACGCTTATAAAAGCAAAAGTGCTTACCATTCCATCAGCCAACATTCCAATTATTAATGCTGCAATGCCGCAACTTGAAAAAATAATTAATTGCTTTGCAGGGTTGCCTTTGCTTATATAATCAGCAGCAATTAAAAATAATATTAAAGAAGCGTAAGTGTAAAATGGAGTTATATCATGTCCGGTTATTTTATTTACGAATAAAAATAATCCGAAAGCTAAATAGGGTACAATCAGTTTTAAAGGCAATTTCATTTTTGCGTCAATTCCCATAGCATCTACTGCACTACTCCATCTACCAATCATTAAACTTGCCCAAAATAACGATACATAAGGTGCAGCCATATTGGTAGGAATATTTTGATGTTGTTTGATGAATTCCGCTAAGTTGCTACCAGTAGCTACTTCAACGCCTACATATAAAAATATGGCAATCATACCCATCCATAATTGAGGATATTTTAATGCACTGCTTCTTTCATTTTTTGAATTATTTTTTACTTCATCATTTACTGTTAAGTGATTTGGAATAGATGAAAATTTAAACAACAAAGCCACCAAAATAAACGCAGCTCCTAAAATTAAATATGGAATTTTTATGGCTGATAAATCGGCAACTGCACTTGCTGTACTGATGCTTCCGAAAATAGCAAAGCTTAATAATATTGGGCCAATAGTGGTGCCGATATTATTAATTCCACCAGCTAAACTTAATCGTTGTGAACCTTTTGAAGGGTCACCTATATTGATGGCTAAAGGATTAGCGGCGGTTTGTTGTAAGCTAAAACCTAATCCAACAATAAATAAACCTGTTATCATTAATAAAAATGATTCAGTATTTGCTGCAGGAATAAATAGTAAAGTGCCTATTGCTGAAATGGTTAAACCTAATGCAATGCCGTTTTTGTAACCCATTTCATTTAAAATATCTTTTCCTCTTGCCTTTGAAATTAAGTAATAAACTAATGAGCCAACCGTGTAGGCTACATAAAAAGCAAATGATACCATTTGAGCTTGCCATTGCTCTAAGTGTAATTTATCTTTTAATACAGGAATTAAAATATCATTACTTGCAGCTACAAAACCCCAGAAAAAAAATACTGAAATTAAAGTGAGCAATTGTGAAGTGGAATTTCCTGAATTTGTTTTTGTGTTTAGTGATGAATCAATGTTTGATGATGATTGCATAAATTATTTTTTAGTAGAAACAAATATAGTTTTTTGCTGCAATAATCAATTAGCATTTGTATTTATTATTTGGAATATAAAATGCGTATTATTTAAAAAATGTAATATCTAACATACAAAATAAAATTAAAAATGTAATGTACAGATTACACTTTTGCAAAAAAAATACTATCTTTGTATTACAAAATACAAAAATGATATGGATGTAATATTTGAAAAGCATCAACTTTTATTACAACAATTAGATAATAAATTTGATAGGATAATTGAACATGATATAAGCTGGGATGATAGACTGATAGGCATAAAAGGCTCAAGAGGTGTGGGTAAAACCACCTTATTATTGCAGCATATAAAACGCACCTATGGTTTTGATACCACAGCTTTATATGTTGATTTAGATGATTTTACTTTTAATGGTATTTCGTTGCAGCAATTTGCTAAAGATTTTCATAAAAAGGGCGGCAAAGTTTTGTTTTTAGATGAAGTTCATAAGTATGAACAATGGAGCAAAGCCTTAAAAAATATTTATGATTCGTTACCCAATTTAAAAGTTGTTTTTACTGGTTCATCGGTTATGCATATTTTGCATGGCAGCGCCGATTTAAGCCGTCGTGCTGTTATGTACAGGCTGCATGGTTTATCATTTCGTGAATATTTGCAAATTGAAACAAGTGAAAAATTTGATGCTATTTCATTAGATGATATTATTGCAAACCACCAAAATATTTGTAGAGATATTGTGAAAAAAGTAAAGCCTTTGCAATATTTTGATGCATATTTAAAACATGGCTATTTTCCGTATTATCTGCAAAATAAACATACCTATCACATGAAAGTGGCTTCTACTATAAGTTTGATGATGGAAGTTGATATTCCGATGCTAACAAAATTAGATTTTAAATATGTACATAAGTTGAAAAAATTATTATACATCTTAGCTACATCAGTGCCTTATCAACCCAATATAAATAAATTGGCAATGTTAATGGAAACATCACGAACTACGGTTTTAAACTATTTGCATCATTTAAAAGATGCCGAATTGGTGCATCTTTTACAGGCTGATGAAGTAGGTCATAGCATTTTGTCAAAACCCGAAAAAATTTATTTACATAATACTAATTTGATGTATGCGATTGCTCCAAGTAATGTGAATAAAGGCAAATTAAGGGAGACATTTTTTTATAATCAATTAGCATTAAATCACAAAGTAGAATCAACGGAGAAAGGTGATTTTAAAATTGATGGAAAATTAATTTTTGAAGTAGGTGGCGAAGACAAAACATCGAAACAAATAAAAGGAATTAAAAATAGTTTTATTGCTGCTGATATGATGGAATATGGTATTAACAATAAAATTCCTCTTTGGCTTTTTGGTTTTATGTATTGATTGAAATTGTTTTTACCGACTTGTTTTTTTATACAAATTTAAAATATCTGTTCACAACTATAATTTTCACAATTCTAAATCTTATTAATTTCAAGCAATTAAATTAAAAATAGATGAGGATTTTAAGAGCCATATTTTATTCTTTCCCTTTTCAATTGATATTGCTGCATTTCAAAAAACACCAGATATTAATGTTGTTTTGGTTGATACTGTTTGGAATGATTACTTCATCATTTGGCAGAAGGTTTGGCTTGCCATATTTAATGCTTGACCCCGAATACTTAGGAAATGTAAGTATGATTAGTTATTTGATTATTGGATTATCAGCTGGTGGTTTTATAATGATTTGGCAAATTACTACTTATGTATTACATGCATGGCGTTTCCCTTTTTTAGCATCAATTCGTGAACCATTTATAAAATTTTGTATTAATAATTCAGTATTGCCCATTGTGTTTGTATCGCTTTATGTAATTAATATTTACACGTTCCAAATGGATTCAAACCTGAGTTCACACATTGCAAAATTTGCTTTTATTGGTTCGTTTTTAGGAGGTATAATTTTAATATCGTTAATCACTTTTACTTATTTTTTTAGCACTAATCGAAATGCATTATCATGGTTAAAGAATCAGAAATCGGCATTCAGTACAAAATCGAAAAAAAGAATAATAACTATTAATCCTTCACTTTTGAATGATAGCGACCATGATAAGGATACAAAAAAGCTTAAAGTTGATTTTTATTTTAACACACCATTTCATATTCGCCATACTCGATCAGTTGATCATTATAAACCAGAACTTATTACGGCGGTTTACAAGCAGCATTATTTTAATATGTTGTTTATTGAAATTTCAACAATTGGATTGCTGATATTATTCAGCTTTTTAATGGATTATCCTGTATTTAGAATACCAGCAGGCGCAAGTGTTTTTCTATGTTTTTCAGTAATTAGCATTTTAATAGGAGCATTTAGTTATTGGCTTCGTGGTTGGCGAACTACCATGTTTATTTTCTTTTTTGTGATGCTAAATATTTTTTCAAAAATTGATATTACTGATACAAAAAATAAATTTTTCGGCATTAGTCATCAAGGCGATCCTTTAGCTTATAATGCTGAAACATTGGGCGAAATGGCTGATTCAAATAAAATTTACGATGCTCGGCAGCATACTATTGAAATACTAAATAATTGGAAAAATAAATTCAAAACGGATAGTGTTTCATCAAAACCTTACATGATTTTATTGAATGTAAGTGGCGGAGGTTTAAGAAGTAGTTATTGGACTTTTAATGTTTTACAATATCTTGATAGCTTAACAAATGGAAGAGCTATGAAACAAACCCAACTAATAACTGGAGGTAGCGGAGGAATGTTAGGCGCATCTTTTTTTAGGGAATTGTATTTGCAAAAACAATTAACTAATAAAATTGATTTAAATAGCGCTGAGTGGCGTAATGCAATTGGCACTGATATGTTGAATCCGCTTACTACTTCAATTGCAGTTAATGATTTGTTTTTACCATGGCAAAATTTTAATTACGGAAATCAAACTTATAAAAAAGATAGAGGTTATGTTTTTGAAAAACAGTGGAATGAAAATACATTAGGAATGATGGATAAAAAGATAATGGATTATTATGAGCCTGAATATAAAAGTACAATTCCGATGATGATTTTGAATGGAACAATTATCAATGATGGAAGGCTTTTGATGATATCACCTCAACCACTAAATTATATGGTTCGCCCTAATTATCGTGATAATAGAATTGCCGACCCAAAAATTGATGCTGTTGATTTTAGATATTTTTTTAAATCAAAACAAGCAGATAGTTTAAGGTTTTCAAGTGCTTTGAGGGTAAACTGCACATTCCCTTATATTTTACCAAGTGTAGGTTTACCAACTAAACCAAAGTTAGATGTAATGGATGCTGGAATTCGTGATAATTATGGCTTTGAAACAAGCGTACGCTTTATCAATGGTTTTAAAGAATGGATTAAAGAAAATACTTCAGGCGTTATTTTTATTCAAATCACAGATTTCAATAGAAGCAATTTGAAATTGGAAGATAACGAGCAATCAGCCTTTGAACAAATGACAAATCCTGTTGGTAATGTATTTTCAAATTTACCTGAATTTCAATATTACAATCAAAATCAATTATTGTATTTAATGAGTAATTCATTTCCTACAAATATGTATGTGCTAAGGTTTGAATATACACCTGCAAATGCTAATGAAAGAGCCTCGTTAAGTTTTCATTTAACTGAAAATGAAAAATTAAGTTTACGAAATGCTCTTTACAGTAAGCAAAATCAAAAGGTATTTAATTATCTAACAAGAATCATTAAATAGCTCCAGTTCTACCACCATCAACAGGAATGCTGCAACCATTAATATAGCCAGCAGCTGGTGAAGCTAAAAATGCTGCCAATGCAGCAATTTCACTTGGGTCGCCAAATCTACCTGCCGGAATTTCATTAATCATTTCATTCTCAACTTCTGTTATTTCAACTTTTGTTTTGCTCGATTTGTTTTCAATTAAAGTTTTCAAACGATTGGTAGCAGTGGCTCCTGGCAATACATTGTTTACAGTAATTCCAAATTTTGCCACTTCATAACTCCATGTTTTAGCCCAGCTTGCTACCGCACCTCTAATAGTATTGCTTACGCCTAAATTTTTTAATGGCTGTTTTACAGATGTAGAAATTACATTAATAATTCTACCATATTTTTCATTTTTCATTCCATCAACAACAGCTTGCGCCATTATTTGATTACAGATTAAATGTTGATTGAAAATTTGTAAAAACTTATCAGTTGATTCATCAGTGATTGCTCCACTTGTTGGGCCGCCGCTATTATTTATTAAAATATGAATTTTTTTAGTTGCACAATATTTAGTTATAATGGTTCTCAAATTATCAGGGTTTGAAAAATCAGCTACTAAAATTTCGTGACTTTGTTTTTTTGAAACATCTAAATCTTTTAATGCTTCAATTAATGAAGTTTCATTTCGAGCTAATAAAGTTACATTGGCTCCTAACAGTGCTAATTCAATAGCAATTGCTTTTCCTATTCCTTGAGTGCTGCCACATACAATGGCATTTTTATTTTCTAACGATAAATTCATGATGATAATAAATTCAAATTTTATAGTTCAAAATAATGAAATTTATTTTGATTCTGCTTTTTTATTTTAATTGAAAAAATAAAATGTCAAACAAAATTCTGAATTAACTTTACATCAATGATTAAAATAATTTTAAAACCAATTGAATGGATATTATTAGCGATGATAAAAATTTATCAAATTACGTTATCACCATTTATTGGTAATTCATGCAGATATACACCCACATGTTCGCATTATGGAATTGAGGCATTAAAAAAACATGGTGCAATTTTAGGAACATGGTTGATGATTAAGCGAATTGCAAGATGCAATCCTTGGGGCGGACATGGTTATGACCCTGTACCATAGATGATAGTAAAATAATTAAAACAGTTTAACAGTTATTTTTTTAGATTTGTAACATCAGAATAATTAATCAAAATGAATTGGATTAAAAGCATTTTTTCAGATAAAAAAAAATCAGTTGTGATTTTGTTGATAGCTGCATTCACTGGTTTGGCGGCATCTTCAGGAACATTGTATTTTAAACATGCTAAAAATTTGGATATTTATGCTTCAGTAATAAAAGAAATAAATACCTATTATGTTGATGAAGTTTCACCTACTAAATTGGTGAAAAAAAGCATTGAAGGAATGTGTAAATCGCTTGACCCTTATACTGTTTTATTAGCTGAAAATGATATTACTGATTATAGATTGAACAACTCAGATAAACATGGCTCAATAGGAGTTTCATTGTGTAAACTGAATGATAGTATCGCAATTGAAATGGTTAATTTTAATTCACCTGCATATAAATCAGGTTTTAAAAATGGTGACATAATTATATCAGTTGGTGGTGAAAATGTAACTGAAAAAAGTATTGCTGAAGTTTCTAAATCTTTAGTGGGTTCGCCTGGTACTGCTGTTGAAGTAAAAGTTTTACAAGCTAATTCAAATCAAGTTGTTTCAAAAAATATTGTTAGGGTTGATGAAGAAAACAAGCTTGTGCCTTACTATGGCTTGTTAGATGACGAAACGGGATATATAAAATTTACAAGTTTTATGGATCATGGTTCAAAGGAAATAAGTGATGCAATTGATTCATTGAAACTGCATTCAAAAAAAGGACTTAAAAGTATTGTTTTAGATTTAAGAGGAAATGGTGGAGGTTTATTAACTGAGGCTATTAACATCGTTAATTTTTTTGTTCCCAAAAACACTTTGGTGGTTGATACCAAAGGTCGTTTGATGGAAGCTCAACATACCTATAAAACGTTGAATGATATTAAGGATGCACAAATAAAGGTTGCAGTTTTAACCAACCATAATTCGGCTTCGGCATCTGAAATTGTATCAGGAAGTTTGCAAGATTTAGATAGAGGAATTATTATTGGTCAGAAAACTTATGGAAAAGGATTAGTACAAGTTACAAAACCTATAAGCTATGGCAATCAATTTAAAGTAACCATTTCAAAATATTATATTCCTTCAGGCAGATGTATTCAGGCTTTAGATTATTCTCACAGAAATGAGGATGGTTCAGTTGTAAAATATGCTGATTCATTAAAGAAAGTTTTCCTTACTAAAAATGGCAGAAAAGTATTTGATGGTGGCGGTGTTGAGCCCGATATTAAAACTGATGAAAACGAATATTCATTGATTGCAAAAGCCTTGAAACAGCAAAATTTATATTTCGGATTTGCAGTAAAATATTTTAAAAATCATTCTACAATTAATGAAGCAAAAAGTTTTACTATTAGCGATTCTGATTTTAATGACTTCGTGAATTACCTTTCCAATAAGCATTATAGCTATACTACAAATACTGATAAAAAATTTGAACTTCTGAAAAAAACATTTGAAAAGGAAAATAATCAAAATGCTGCTTCAGCTGAATTAAATGAGTTGGAAAAAAAGATAAAACAAAGTCAAAAAAGTGATTTGTTAAAACATAAATCAGAATTGATAAAAGAATTAAATAAAGTTATTGTTGGATTTTATTTTCAGCAAAAAGGACAATTTGAAAATTCATTTAAAGATGATAATGAAATTCAACAAGCCATATCAGTATTGCATGATGAAGTGAAGTACAAAAAAATTTTAGCAATAAAGTAAATGATATTACCTCAACTTATCGATGCTGAAAAAAAGGCAATTGAAATTTTTGAAATTGCTCAGCAACGAAACTATTTTATTGCTGGTCAGTTTGAAAGTGAGTTGAATACTAAATTGTTTGAGTTAGCAGATGAACTATTTGGAATTAAAAAATTTTGGCATAAACGAATTGTGAGAAGCGGCTCAAATACCCTATTTCCTTACAGAGAAAATCCTCAAGATTTAATGATAACTGATGATGATATTTTGTTTTTTGATTTCGGACCTGTATTGGATGAATGGGAGGCTGATTTAGGAAGAACTTATGTGATTGGAAATGATGCTGAAAAATTGAACTTGAAAAATGATGTTGAAAATGCTTGGCAAATTGGAAAAAAGTATTTTGACGAAAACCATAGAACCATTACTTGTGCTGAATTTTATGATTTCACTAAGCAGTTAGCATCAAAAATGGGTTGGGAGTTAGCATGCGAACATTGCGGTCATATAATTGGTAATTTTCCGCATGAAAAATTATTAGGAGATGAAATAGTGAATTATTTTCATCACGACAATCACACAAAAATTTCAGATAAAGATATTTTAGGAAATGACCGTTTTTGGATTTATGAAATCCATTTTATAAATAAATCAAAAAAAATTGGTGGTTTTTACGAGCAGTTAGTCAGCCAATAGCATTTTTATTTTCTGAAATAATTTTCAACAGTATTTGCAATTAATATTTAAATCAATTGAACACTTTAGGTAAAATATTTACAATCACAAGTTTCGGTGAATCACACGGAAAAGCTGTTGGTGCTGTAATTGACGGATGTCCATCAAATATAAAGTTGGATTTAAAAAAAATTCAGAATGAATTAAATAGGCGCAAACCTGGTCAATCAAAAATTACAACACAACGAAAGGAAGAAGATGAATTTGAAATCATTTCAGGTGTTTTGAATTCAAAAACTTTGGGTTCACCAATCACCCTTATCATTAAAAATAATGATGCTAAATCAAGTGATTACGAATGGTTAAAAAATACTTATCGCCCAGGTCATGCTGATTTCACTTATGATAAAAAATATGGTATTCAAGATGTTAGAGGTGGAGGACGCAGTAGTGCTCGTATTACAGCTGGTTGGGTTGCTGCTGGTGCTATAGCAAAACAATTTTTGGAATTATATAACATTGAAATTGTATCATGGGTTAATCAAATTGCTGATTGCAAATTTGAAATTGAAGATTCTTTTTTGAATGAAAATATTTCTTCTCAAAAGCTTAATTCATTTAAAAAATCAATTGAAAAAAGTATTGTTAGATGCCCAAGCGAATTGATTTCAAATAAAATGGTGGCAATTTTAGAAAACATTAAAAAAGAAGGAGATACAGTTGGAGGCTGCATTCAAACTGCTATTTATGGTTTGCCTATTGGCTTGGGTGAACCAGTTTTTGGTAAATTTCAAGCTGAATTAGCACATGCTTTATTGAATATAAACGCAACAAAAGGATTTGAGTTGGGGAAAGGATTTGATTCTGTAAGCATGAAGGGTAGTGAGTACAATGATGTATTTATTGCTAAAAATAAAATAACTAAAACACTTACCAATAACAGTGGTGGCTTATTAGGAGGAATCAGTAATTCAATGCCAGTATATTTTAATTTAGCTTTTAAACCATTATCAACAATTTTTAAAGAACAACAAAGCATTGATAGAAACGGTAATCAAATTAAAATTAAAGCAAAAGGAAGACATGACCCATGTGCTGTACCAAGAGCTGTGCCTATTGTTGAGGCGCTTACAGCTTGTGTTGTAGCCGATTTAATATTGCAAAATAGAAGTTCTAAAATTTGAAATTTATAATGAAAACTATAGTAATTACAGGTGCTTCAAAAGGAATTGGAAAAGCTATTGCAGAAAAATTTGCAACTGAAAATTTCAATATTGCTATTTGTGCTAGAAATGAAAATGAATTAGCAATTGTAAAAAAAGAATTGCAAACAATAAATTCAAGTATTGAAATACTTTGTATA
>JBDKJJ010000274.1:0-6810 GCA_039796635.1 Bacteroidota bacterium | reverse complement strand
GTATGGAGCTAAAAATTCTGATATTAATTCTTTACTATTGTTTCCATTTAAATCTATAGGGAATAGAATTTCTTGATCGCCTTTAATTTCTTTCTTATCGATCTTGGTAAAAAGGCTGCTGTCAAGTATTTCTAAGGAGTATTTGTATTGTATAAAATGTGTATTAGCAGCAGCTTTTGATAAATGATCTGCCGGGTTATTGATACTTTTTAATAGGTTCAACAACAAACTGACTTTTTGAGACTGCATAATTGGAATGCCCTCTTGCGTATAAACCTTACATGTATTGGTTGAAACAAGGTGACTGGTAATTTCTGATGCGCTTGCATTTTTCCTCACTAAGATACAAATATCGCTCGCTTTAAATCCTAATCCAATTTGGTCTTTAATAATATTGGTAATGGTTTCACAAACATTTAATTTTAGATTACAGTGTACTTCAACATAGCCTTTTGAAGCATTTCTGGGCGCATGTAACTGCTTCACACTGCTGTCATACGTTTTCAGTAGAATTTTTTTTTCAGCCGAGGGTAGATTTAAATTGGCGCTGTAAAATTCGAAATAGGCATTGTTAAATTTTACAATTTCTTCAAAACTACGATAGTTTGTAGCTAGTTGTCGGTGTTTAATTATTTTGTTAAAGCGATGCAAGTCTTGGTCTATTAATTCTGTAATTATAGAAATATCACCACCTCTAAATCTGTAAATGCTTTGCTTGGCATCCCCAACTATTAATGACCTATGGTGCTCGCCAATGGAATTGATGATTAATGGTTTCAAATTTTCCCATTGAATGATTGAGGTATCTTGAAATTCATCCAGCAACAAATATTTAAATTGATTTCCTGTTTTTTCATATAGAAATGGAGTATCATTGTCGCTTATAAATTCCTTTAGCATTTTTGTAATATCACTCAGTAGAATTTTGTTTTCTGAAGTACGATACATTTTCATGTATTCATCCATAGTATTCATTAATGCATAGCTATTCAAACTCTTCAATACAATTTGGGCACTCATTATTTCACCCATTTTCGATTCCAAAAAATCAAGATGAATAGTTATTAAGGGTTTTAAATGTTGCAAATAGTCCTGATGAAATGCAGTACCATAATTTTCTTTTTTTACCCAAGCATTCTCTTGCCTATATTTAGCACACCTTCCAAGTATATCACTTGCATCGGCTATGGAATTGGCCATTGTAAGCTTTTTTGTATTCCCAAAAGGGCCTCTTTCTTTGTTTGCAAAGTTATCCTCGTTGTATCCTAATTGTGTGGCTGTGTCAATAATTTTTTTGGCATTTGCATTGATGGTTTTAATTAGGCTAACTTTTATTTGAAAGATTTGTAACTTAATTTTATTAAATTCGGCTAGGGTAATATTCGGTTTTCTAAAATCAGTACTATGCAACATTTTTTTTCCGATCACAGCAATTGATTCTTTTATTTTATGGCTATGGTCATTGTTTAATTGTTCTAGTGTAAAAGTTTTTAGCCAATTTCTAATAATTGGATCAGTGGCTATTTGTTCAAATATTTTATTTACTCCAAAGTTGAGAATATTGGTATCGTCTAATTCTATTTCAGCATTTATAGCAAGTTTTATTTCTTTGGATATAGATTTTATAATCCGCTGAAAAAAACTATCTATAGTCGTAATGGAGAGTAATGAGTAATTATGAATGATCATTTTTAAAGCACGCTGCGCTTGTGCTTTAATAGATAAATTTTGAGGTAATTGTTGCTTTAATAAATCATATAAAATTTTGTTTTGATCATTGGATAATTCAACTAGGGCCGTAATGATTCGCTCCTTCATTTCGGTTGTGGCCTTATTGGTAAAGGTGATACATAATATATGTTTAAAGTCTTCAGGCCGTTGTAATACTATTTGCAAGTAATAGTTTACGAGTGTAAATGTTTTTCCAGAGCCTGCGCTCGATTTGTAAACAGCTAATTCATTCATGCAATAAAAATAACTTTATATTGGTTCAGTTGTTTGTTTTTATTGAAGATCTCAAAATAAAATATTAAATTTGACAGTATGAAGGGCTTTAGGTTTACTAAATTCTCCAGTAAGGCAAATATAAAATCACCTTTTGAAAAGCTTAAGGATCTGTTTATGCAATTGTTACATTACACAAGTGGCGATGCTACAGAAGCTCTCAAATGGACTAGCGAGTTGGATAGAGAACACAAGCTCACGGATCCCAAATATTCCATGGCCGATTTTATAAACGATCTAAAAGTACAGGGATATTTAAATGAGGCAGACGGTAAATCAACCATTACTGCGCTCACAGAACAAGCGTTGCGCAAGGGAGCCTTAGAAGAAATTTTTGGAAAATTAAAAAAGAGTAAGCTAGGCGATCATTCAACAAAGTTTAATGGAGTGGGCGATGAACATAGTTTTGAAACACGTCCTTTTGCTTTTGGCGATGCCTTTGACCAAATCGATATGACCGCCTCACTTCACAATGCTCAAATTAAGCATGGCATTGATCATTTTATGTTATCTGAAGCCGATTTGGAAGTGTACGAATCTTCACTCAAAGCGCAAAGCAGTACTGTATTAATGATTGATATTTCACATTCCATGATCTTATATGGTGAAGATAGGATTACACCTGCAAAAAAAGTTGCGATGGCACTTAGTGAATTAATCACCACACGGTACCCGAACGATTCACTTGATATCATTGTTTTTGGGAATGATGCATGGCAAGTAAACATTAAAGATTTGCCTTATTTACAAGTGGGACCGTATCATACCAATACTGTGGCAGGGCTTGAACTTGCTATGGAGCTACTTAGAAAGAAGAGATCGGTAAACAAACAGATATTTATGATCACTGATGGTAAGCCAAGTTGTATTAAACAACATGATGGATATTATATGAACAGCTTTGGTTTGGATAGGAAGATAGTGAATAAATGCTTGAACATGGCTAATGCCTGTAAGAAGCTTAAGATACCTATTACTACTTTTATGATTGCTGATGATAATTACTTAAGAAAATTTGTGAGAGAATTTACAGAAGCTAATGGCGGTAAGGCTTTCTATACTTCCCTTGAAGGTTTGGGTGATTTTGTTTTTGAAGATTTTGAACGCAACAGAAGAAAGCGGTCTAGATAAATTTTTTGAATAATTAAAATAAAGGAATAATATATGAATATTGCAAGTATAGATACATTGGGTAAACTATTGGATAGTGGTTATAAGTCCATATCAATCAAGGAAGAGTTAAGAAAAAATTTAATTGTAAAACTACAGCGCAAGGAAAAAATATTTGACCAAATTCATGCCTATGCCGATACTGTTATACCAGAATTAGAGCGTGCCATACTTTCTCAACATAATATACTTCTTCTGGGCTTGCGCGGACAAGCAAAAACACGAATTGCCAGACTAATGGTCAATTTATTGGATGAATATATACCTATAGTGGCTGGAAGTGAACTTAATGATGATCCATTGAATCCAATTTCTGGTTTTGCAAAATCATTGATCAATGAAAGGGGTAATGAAGCTCCAATAGCTTGGTTGCACAGGAGTAAACGTTACACCGAAAAACTAGCAACTCCTGATGTGAACATAGCTGATCTAATTGGTGACACCGATCCTATAAAGGCAGCCAATTTAAAATTGAATTATAGTGATGAGCGTGTTATTCATTTTGGCTTAATACCGCGTTCTAACAGATGTTTGTTCGTAATCAATGAACTCCCCGATTTGCAAGCTCGCATTCAAGTTGCTTTATTTAATATTCTGCAAGAAGGTGATATGCAGATAAGAGGTTTTAAAATTCAATTGCCATTAGACATTCATTTTACATTTACTGCTAATCCTGAAGATTATACCAATAGAGGTAGCATTGTGACTCCATTAAAAGACAGAATTGAAAGTCAAATTCTTACACACTATCCTAAAAGCATTGAAGATGCCAAAGCTATTACACTACAAGAGATAAAACTTGCGCCAAGCCAACAAAGTACAATTACTACCAATAGTATTGTTGAAGATTTGGTTGAACTGATTGTGATGGAAGCAAGAAAAAGTGAATTCATTGATCAGAAGAGTGGTGTGAGCGCTCGTTTGGCAATTTCAGCATTAGAAAATTTATTTAGCACAGCTGAGCGAAGAATGTTACTCAATAATGAATCCTCAACTGCACTTAGAATATTGGATATGATGGGTGTTATTCCAAGCATAACGGGAAAAATAGAATTGGTCTATGAAGGTGAGCAAGAGGGTAGTGCTATCATAGCACAGAATTTGATAGGAAAGGCTATTAGAACACTCTTTACACAATATTTTCCTAACCCTGAAAAACTTAAAAAGAGAAAAGAAGCAAGCCCATATTTGGAAGTAATAGAATGGTTTAGTAGTGGTAATGAATTAGATCTTCTAATTGACTCATCTAATAATAATTATTACGAAGCATTGAAGCAAGTGCCCACACTTGAAGAGTTAGTTGATAAGTTGCATCCAAATATTAAACCAGAAGTTAAATTTTTAATGATGGAATTTGTGCTTCACGGCCTATCTGAATTTTCTTTGCTAAGTAAAACTACACTGACGCGGAGTTTAAAATTTAAGGATCTACTGAGTTCCGTTTTCCCAAACTCAAAAGCTGATTAACTGTTTATAATGGCACTACCCATTGGCGGTAGGATGTAGAGATCAATTTTTCAGCATCATCCTTTTTATTAAATATCCCATATAAAGTACTACCACTCCCACTCATGGATGCATAGACCGCTCCATTGCTATATAGCATGTGTTTAATGGTTTTCAATTGTTCGAACTTTTTGAAAACCGATTTTTCAAAATCATTTTTTAATACTTGTGCCCATTGACCTATTTCAGTGGTTGCTATTATTTCTGCTGTGGTATGAATACACTTTTGTGGTAATATTTCGCTAAAAGCTGCGGCTGTACTAATTTGGATGTTGGGGTTCACAAGCGAAAGATAGTAGCCACTCAAATTTATTTTGATGGGCATCATTTTTTCTCCACGACCTAATGCGTGCATAGGTTCATTGTATATAAAGAATGGACAATCGCTGCCTAAGGCTAAAGCATAATTTGCTAATTGCTGTTTTGTTAATCGTAATTCGAAAATTTTATTCAGCAGCATGAGCACTGCTGCTCCATTAGCACTTCCGCCTCCCAAACCTGCTCCGGCAGGTATTTTTTTGTAGAGATAAATATGAATAGGAGGTAGGTTAAAAATACGATCCAGTATTCTATATGCCTTAACACATATATTTTGTTCTGGAGCTATTGGAAGTGCATTGCCCAATTGGGTGATTTGAACTTTTTCTGTCAAAGCCGCTTTAGAAGTGATTATCTCTACACAATCAAATAGCGGAACCGGAATGAAAACAGTATCAAGGTCGTGGAAACCATCAATCCTTTTTTGTAGAATCTGTAGCCCTAAATTTATTTTACAATTAGAAAAAGTTACCATGATTAATTTATTCAATCCAAATTACACTATTTCCAGTTCCATATTCATTGTCTTCAACTTGTAAATTAGTGGGATCGTTTTTCCACTGCCCATCTATAATGAATTTATAAAGGGTTTTTCCTTTTGGAAGATAGACTGGAATTTGGTAATGGTCACCTAAGAGATTCATCTTACATCCTTTTTCTTTCCAATTGATAAAACTGCCCGTTACAAAAATCTCACTTCCTGTTTTATTGGGTAAACGAAATTGGTAGTTAGTTCCAACGCTTAAAAATGCTGCTTCACGTTGATTAATCTCAATCGTAAAGTTATTTTTAGGGTCTTGTACAATACTATCATCAACTAAAAAATAGTAGGCATAGTTTCCTAGTCCTAGAGCATATGTTGCTATCCAGCCTGAATCGACTTTGTTCATTTGTAATGCTGTGGTGTGCCAATTTACAAAATCGCCAGTAAGCACTACTCGCTTTGCATTTGTATGAAGCGGCAAGTAAAATTGGTGTTTATTACCAAATGAAATTTGTGAATTGAAGTTTCCTTGTCCATCATTAACTATGTCATTATTTCCGGGATCCAATTTCCATTCATTGTCAACAATAAATTTATATTGATAAGTGCCATCTTTTAAATATACTGGTAAGTACCAGCTACTATCATTCTTTAATAAGGTTAATTGCTTTTCATTCCAAGAATTAAAATTGCCGGCCACCACTAATTTTTTATTTTCTAGATATTTATCCGTAAAAAATAGATGATTAGATTTAACATATATTGAATTGTATGAACCATGGCCATCTTCCTCTTTATAAGCATTAGCTGGATCGCTAATCCATTCGCCATCAATTATAAATTTATACAAGTATTTCCCTGGCATTAATTTGATTGTCACTTGCCACCCTTCTGCAATTCTAGTCATTGGTATACTTGATGTGCTCCAATCATTAAAATTTCCACTAAGGTAAACGTTCGATCTGTTTGTATAATCAGCCAATACTATGGTTACCGAATCGTTAATTTGTTTGATGGATTTAGGAATTCCATATTTGTTATATGCAAACGCTACGTTGAATGAATAGCCAGGTCGATCTTGCGAATAGTCAGTATCCTGATTCCAATTCTCGTTAATATTAAAAACTTCCCCATCATTAATTTGTGTTAATTTTTTAGATAATCTGATTGATTTATTATTTGCTTTTACAATCTCCCATCCATTGCTTATAAGTGAAACTTGTTTTTTAAATCTTATGATACTATCTATGTTTAAGGCAGGTAAATCAAAATCATTCATCATCTTGATCATTCCTACATCATTTATAGATGTTGGAAATTCTAAAGTA
>JBDKJJ010000273.1:0-9976 GCA_039796635.1 Bacteroidota bacterium | reverse complement strand
CCTCTAATTTTTGCAATTGGTGTTACACCTAATTCTTTTACTTTTTCAGCACTCATCAAAACCAAAGCTGAAGCTCCATCACTTAATGGCGATGCATTAGCAGCTGTAACTGTTCCATCTTTTTGAAACGCTGGTTTTAATTGTGGTACTTTTTCAAATTTAACTTTTTTAAATTGCTCATCTTCCGTTACCGTAATAGGTTCTTTACCAGCAATTTCAACAGGAACAATTTCATTTTTAAAATAGCCAGCTTTAGTGGCATTGATAGCTCTTGTATAACTTTCGATAGCAAATGCATCTTGTTGTTCACGAGTAAAATTATAATGCTTAGCACACACTTCACCGCAATTACCCATGTGCACATTTCCATACGGATCCCATAAACCATCTTTAATCATTCCATCAATGATAGTTCCGTTGCCCATTCTGTAACCATTTCTTGCTTTATCTAAGTAATAAGGAATATTGCTCATGCTTTCCATACCACCTGCAACAACTATTTCATTTGCACCAGTCATGATACTTTGTGCTGCTAACATAATAGCTTTCATTCCACTTGCACATACTTTATTAATAGTTGTTCCCGGAATTGTATCAGGCAAACCAGCACCTATTAAAGCTTGTGTAACAGGAGCCTGACCAATATTAGCACTTACCACATTACCATAATAAACTTCTTGAACCATTTCAGGCTTAATGCCTGCACGTTCAACTGCTGCTTTAATAGCTATACTGCCCAATTGTACTGCACTTAATGAAGATAACGAACCGCCAAAAGCACCAACTGGTGTACGAGCTACAGCCACTACAAATACTTCTTTCATGAATATTTTATTTAGTTATTAATTTAAAAATAGAGCGCAAAAGTAATCATTTATCCTGAATGAGGATATTTGTGAAATTAGGATTACAAATTTTGCTTATCAAATATGTTATTCATTATTTCAATTGCTTTTTTTCCTTCATCACCCAAATCAATAGTAAATTCATTTACATACAATTCAATATGCTGGCGCATTACATCTTCATGCATAGTTTGCGAATAATGTTTTACAAAATCTGTTATTAAAGGTTTTCGATTCAAAGCCCATTCAACACTTTGCTTTAATAAAGCATCTACTTTGTTTTTTACATCTTCGCCTAATCGTTTATGAATTACAATGCCACCTAGCGGAATAGCACATTGAGTATTCATTTCCCACCATTCGCCCATATCCATTAATTTCACTAATCCTTTTTGCTGATAAGTAAAACGGTTTTCATGAATAATTAATCCTGCATCAACATCACCATTCAATACAGCATCTTCAATACCTGAAAAAATTATTTCTTTCTTATTTTTTAAATTCGGAAATCGAGCTGATAATAAAAAATTAGCCGTAGTATATTTACCAGGAATAGCCACCTTTAAATTATCAACTTCAGATAAATCAATGTTTTTTTTTGCTATTAATAAAGGCCCACAACCTCTACCCAAAGCACTACCACTATTTAATAAATCGTATTTATCTTTTAAATAAAGCCAAGTATGAAAACTTAATTTAGTAATATCCAATTCTTCATTAAATGCTTTTCTATTAAGTTCTTCTACATCAGCTATTACAGGCTTAAATTTGAAATCAGTTTTACACTCCTTGAACAAATGCTTATTGCTCACCTCATCTTTATCTTCTCCAACAGAGAAGAATGGTATTTGCTCAAGAAGTATATCATTATTTTCTTGTAATAATTTTTCAAAAATAAATGTGTCATTAGGACATGGACTAAAGCCAAGTGTAAGTTCAGTCATACACTTAATTATTAGTTTCAATCTTTTTTACAACACCAGTGTTTTCTCCAAATAAATTAGCGAATGCTTTGAAGTTCATAGCTGCTTCTTCATTATTGGTTGACCTTTTCAAAGTATCAGCCATGGTATGAAGCGTTTGATAAAAAAATAAATTCATTTCTTCCAAAGGCATATCCTTTGTCCATAAATCTATTTTTAAAGTTTGTTTTGCGTTTGCATCCCAAATTGAAACCAACATAGCCTTACATGGTTCAGGTTTATTACCAGCTTGTGTGGCTTGCCAAGTAATGCTTTCAGGCGTTTTTTCTGCATCCAATTCAATATTGAAAATAATTTGATTGTTCATACTATTTTGTAATTAAGTTTATTATTGTTAAACATCTTTCTATCAAAAACGTTTTACCTTCGCTTTCTTTTTTTTGAATTGCAAAAGTAACTTTTACAAATGAAAATATTATTTCAATACCTAAAACCTTATAAATGGTTGGTAGTTTTAACTTTAGTTTTAGCAGCCATAAATACTGGTTTTAGTTTATGCGACCCAATTTTATTAGGCAAATTAGTAAAATTGGCTTTTGATAATAAAAATGTTTCGCAACATGATTTTTTTCTAAAGCCTTATAACAGTGTAGTTTGGTTGCTGATTGCATCAATAAGTGTAGCCATGATAAGCCGAATTGCTAAAAATTTTCAAGACTATTTTTTAACTAAAATTATTCAAAAATTTGGAGCTAATGTATTTACGGATGGCTTAAAACATGCTATGCGATTACCTTATCAAGATTTTGAAGACCAACGTAGTGGTGAAACTTTAAGTATTTTACAAAAAGTAAGAACGGATACAGAAAAATTTATGACCAGCTTTATCAATATTCTTTTCGGCATATTGGTAGGTGTAATTTTTGTATTTGTATATGCTTCAATATACATTCACTGGTCAGTTCCAATTGTATATATAATAGGCATTGTAACATTATCAACAGTTACTAGCTTACTAAGTAAAAAAATAAAACAGATACAAAAAAATATTGTTGGTCAAACCAATTCATTAGCTGGTTCAACCACTGAATCACTTCGCAATATTGAATTAGTTAAAAGTTTGGGACTTACTGATCAAGAAGTAAACCGATTAAACAGAAATACTTTTAAAATATTAAATTTAGAACTAACAAAAGTAAAACGAGTAAGAAGTTTGAATTTCTTACAAGGTACAATGGTTAATACTTTGCGCCAGCTTATTTTGTTCTTAATGATGTGGTTAATTTTTGGTGATAAAATGCGCCCTGATCAATTAGTAACCATGCAAATTTTCTCATTCTTTGTATTTGGTCCATTACAAGAAATAGGCAATATTATTTTGTCGTATCGTGAAGCTGAAGCATCATTAAATAATTTCAATACTTTAATGAATAAGCCACCAGAGCCACATCCAGCTGAACCAAAACATTTAAGCGATATTAGTGAATTAGAATTTAAGAGTGTTGAATTCAAACACAAAAGCGCTCAACAAAACGCAATTGAAAACATTTCATTTCAGGTAAAAACAGGTGAAACTATAGCATTTGTCGGGCCTTCAGGTAGTGGAAAAACTACATTAATGAAATTATTAGTAGGATTATATCGTCCACAAGTTGGAAGTATCTTTTATAATAATTTAGATGAAAATTCAATCAACTTTAATGATTTAAGAAATCAAATTGGCTTTGTAACCCAAGACACACAATTGTTTGCAGGTACTATTAAAGAAAACTTATTATTTGTTCAACCAAATGCAACAGATGCTGATATTATGGAAGCATTGAATAAAGCAAGTTGTCAGAATTTATTAGCTAGAGCAGATAAAGGAATTGATAGTTTAATAGGTGAAGGTGGAGTGAAAGTAAGTGGTGGTGAAAAACAAAGATTATCAATAGCTAGAGCATTGCTTCGCAAACCACGATTGATGATTATGGATGAAGCAACTTCAGCATTAGATTCATTAACCGAAGAAGAAATAGCAGATACTATCAGAGAAATAAATACCAATAAAGATAAAATTACTGTATTGATAGCTCATAGATTAAGCACAATTATGCATGCTGATAAGATTTATGTGTTAGAAAAAGGAAACATTATTGAATCAGGCAAACATGATGAATTGCTTGCTGAAAAAGGATTGTACTATGCTATGTGGCGTCAGCAAATTGGTGAACGTAAAGCTGATAAGGCTTTGAGTGCACAAGCTAAAAAATAATATTTTATCTTTTGATTTAAGCTATTATTCAAGCCTATTACAGCCTATTTGCATACCTGCAATACACTATTTATCAACATCTACAGATATTTTTTTTGCTTAAATTTCGAAAGCAAAATTCACTACAATATTGATTTTCAATACTTTATTAAAGTTTATTTTTTTTACACCTGTAAAAAGCCATAGTTATCAACATTTGCAAAGTCAACACCACTTGCAAAGCCGCATACAGCCTATATATTTGCCGTCATAAAAATCAATTTTTTTAACCAAAAACAAAAAAATCTTTAATCATGAACAAAGGAGATTTAATTTCAAAAATCGCTGGAGATGCGAAAATTTCAAAAGCACAAGCTGAAGCTGCTTTAAATTCATTTATGAAATCAACTGAAGACACTTTGAAAAAAGGTGGTAAAATTACTTTAGTTGGGTTTGGTACTTACAGCGTATCTAAACGTGCTGCTCGTAATGGTCGTAATCCTCAAACTGGTAAACCAATCAAAATTTCTGCAAGAAACGTTGTGAAATTTAAAGCTGGTAAACAATTATCAGGTAAAGTGAACAAAAAATAATTTTGATGTTCATCAAATAAAAAAAGCAAGGTTGTGAAATCTTGCTTTTTTTATTTATTAACTTTGCCGAAGCAATTTTTAAAATATTAATTAACTAAATAAAAATTAAACATCATGGGCAGAGGTGATCGCCGTACAACAAAAGGAAAAATTTCAGCTGGTTCTTTCGGAATTAGTCGTCCGCAAAAAGTAAAAAAAGCTGTTGCAACTACTGCAACTAAAGCTGCTGACAAAAAGAAATAATTTTTTATTTCAAAAACATGAAGCCACCTTTTAAAAAATTGGTGGCTTTTTAATTTGGTGTTAAAGCGTTGTTAAGCAGTTGCAGTAATTTAAAAACCACATACTTTTGTAACACCAAAAAAACTTTTTAATTATGATATTTAATAAACAATTCATGAAATCAATTCTACTATTTTTATTCATTTCCATTTTTATTACTTCAGTTTTCGCAAAAGAAAATCAAACAAAAACAACAATTGATGAAGGTTATAAAATACAAGTTAAGCTAAATGGCTTCAAAGAAAAACTTTGTTTTTTAGCTAATTATTATGGTGATAAACAATATATTCAAGATACTGCTGCATTAGTAAATGTAGGTGATGAAATTATATTTACTGGTAAAGAAAAATTAAAGCAAGGTATTTATATGATTGTATTACCATCTCATAAATATTTTGAAGTAATGATTGCCGATGATCAAAATTTTGAAGTTGAAACTGACACTACTGATTTGGTGGGTCATTTAAAATTCAAAGGTTCTACCGAAAATGAACTTTTTTTAGAGTATTTGAAATTTACAACAAAAATGGGTGTTGAAATGGAGCAAGCTAATGTTTCATATAGAAGTTCAAAAACAAAAGCAGATTCAACAAAGGCAATGAATGAAATGACCAAATGTGATTCTATAGTATTTGATTACAGAAAAAAGTTTGCAGCTAAGCACCCTACAATGCTTTTAACAAGCGTTTTCAATGCAATGCCTGAGCCTACTCTACCCAAAGAAATTACATCAAAAAACAATCAAGCTTTATCATTCAATTATTTTAAAAATCATTACTTTGATAATTTTAATTTTAGCGATGATAGATTATTATATACTCCAATAGCTAACGGAAAAATCAATAAATATCTTAATCAACTTACATCGCCACATCCTGATTCGTTAATTAAATCTTGTGATTTTTTAGTTTCAAAATCTAGAGCAAACAAAGAATTTTTTAAATACATGGTTTGGTATTTAACCAACACCTACGAGCAAAGTAAAATAATGGGCTATGATGCAATTTTTGTTCACATGGCAGAAAATTATTATTGTAAAGGTGAAGCTTATTGGGTTGATTCAGCCAAATTGAAAAAAATATGCGAACGTGCAACTCATGTAAAAAAGATTTTACTGGATGCTGTTGTACCAAATATGATTTTAGAAGATAGTTCATTAAAAAGTTATTATACCTATGATTTAATGAAAACAGATAAATACACCATTTTATGGTTTTGGAATAGTACCTGCGGACATTGTCAGAAAGAAACACCTGAATTATACAAAGTGTATGAAAAACTTCATGAGATAGATAAAGTTGGTGTTATTACTATTACTGAAGAAAGAATTGGAAGCAAAGATGATCCAACCATGAAAAAATGGAAAGCTTATTTAAAAGATCATCCAATGAATTGGTATAACCTTAGGGATGCCAATAATTACTATGATTTTAAAGATATGTTTGATGTTTATGCTACTCCAAAAATGTTTATTTTAGATGCTAAAACACATCAAATAAAAGCGAAATTAATTGGTATTGATCAGGTAGAAGAAGTGATTGGGCAATTGAATAAAATTGAAGCTGAAAAATTAAAAGAGAAAAAATAATTCGAAAATTAAGATTGGTCAATAAAAAAACCTGAGTGAAATATTTCGCTCAGGTTTTTTTAGTTTAATCAATTATACTAATGCAATAATTTAATGCTTAAAATGCCTGATACCTGTCATCACCATAGCCACATTATTTTTATTACAATAGTCAACACTATCTTTATCTTTTATTGAACCACCTGGCTGAATTACAGCTGTGATACCTGCATTGTGAGCCACTTCAACACAATCAGGGAAAGGAAAAAATGCATCACTTGCCATTACGGAACCATTCAAATCAAAACCAAAATTTTTAGCTTTTTCAATAGCACCTTTTAAAGCATCAATGCGGCTGGTTTGTCCGCAACCACTACCAATCAATTGTTCGTTTTTTGCCAAAGTAATTGCATTTGATTTTAAATGTTTGTTGATGATATTAGCAAACAATAAATCATTGATTTCATTTTCGTTTGGCTTTGAATGGGTGCAATAAGTAAAGTCAGCTTCAGTAATAGTTTTACTATTGTAATCTTGAATTAAATTTCCGTTTAAAATAGTTCGGCTTTGTACTGATTGAGGTACATACAAATTCTTTTGAACTAAAATAATTCTATTCTTTTTTTCTTTCAAAATTTGTAAGGCTCCATCATCATACCCTGGTGCAATAATTACTTCAATAAAAATTTTATTAATTTCTTCAGCAGCTTTTACATCAATAGTACCATTGCTAATTACTACGCCACCAAAAGCAGCAACAGGGTCACCTGCTAAAGCCTTAATCCATGCTGAACAAATATCATTTGATGAAGCACAACCACAGGCATTATTATGTTTTAAAATAGCCACTGTTGGTTTGCTGAATTCAACAATTAAGCCCATTGCAGCATCAATATCTAACAAATTATTATAGCTAATTTCTTTTCCATTTAGTTGTTCGAATAATTCATTTAAATCACCTTGAAAAATTCCTTTTTGATGAGGATTTTCGCCATAGCGTAAAACTTCACCCGGGTTAAACCAATGATGAATAGCGGTATCATAATGTGAAGTAACACCAAAAGCTTCTTTAGCCAACTGCTTACGAGTTTCTAACGAGCTAATACCATTATTTTTTACTAAAATATTTTCAAGAATGGTATAATGTTTTTGTGATGGAATAATCACTACATCATTAAAATTTTTAGCGGCGCCTCTGATTAATGAAATACCACCAATATCAATTTTTTCAATAATGCTCTCTTCATCAGCACCTGATGCAACTGTTTTTTCAAATGGATATAAATCAACCATTACACAATCAATAGTGGGGATGGCAAATTTTTCTAATTCATCTTTATCCTGCGGATTATCTCTTCGTGATAAAATTCCACCAAAAATTGCAGGATGTAATGTTTTTACTCTGCCACCAAAAATGGATGGATAACCTGTGATAGTTTCCACTTCAATAGCATCAAATCCTTTGCTACGTATAAATTCATAAGTACCACCGGTGGAGTATATTTTAATTTGTAATCTGTGAAGATTTTCTAAAATGGTTTCTAATCCTGTTTTATCAAATACTGAAATGAGAATGGATTGAATTTTTTTATCTGACATTTGTTATTCAAAATTTTGGGCGGCAAAGCTACACTAAAAACATTTTACTTTTTATTTAAAAAAAATATTGAATATAATTTGGATATTAGTTGTAGGTACAACTATATTTGCGTCATAAATTTTAAACATAAATCAATTATACAATGAAAAAATTAATTTTAACAGCTGCTGCGGCAGTAGCTTTTTTTGCAGCTCAAGCGCAAACTACAAATTGGAATTTAGACAAATCGCATTCATCAGTTAAATTTTCAGTTGAACATTTAGTGATTAGCAGTGTTGAAGGTTCATTCAAGGCTTTTTCAGGAACTGTAGCAAGTACCTCACCTACAAGTTTTGAAGGGGCTACTATCAACTTTTCAATTGATGTAAACTCTGTAAATACAGATGATGAAAAACGTGATGGGCATTTAAAAACTGCTGATTTTTTTGATGTAGCTAAATATGGCACTATTACTTTTAAAAGTACATCAATGAAAAAAACAACTGGTAATAATTATAAATTAACTGGTGAATTAACCATGCATGGTGTAACTAAAACTGTAAGTTTTGATGTTAAATTTAATGGCTTAGCTAAAGATCCATGGGGAAATCAAAAGGCAGGATTCAAAATTTCAGGAACTTTAAATCGAAAAGATTTTGGCGTTGGTGAAACTACTCCAGGTGCAATTGTAAGTGAAGAAGTTACTATTACTACTAATATTGAATTAGCTCAAGCTAAATAATTACTTTTCTTTTTTACTTTTCATTTAAAAGCTGCCTAATTAACAAATGTTAATAAGGCAGTTTTTTTTTATGAGATGTTTGTATACATTTGTTACATCTTTTTCCATTTTTTTACTAAAGTTCTATTTATCAATTTTCACATCAATTAAGTATATTAAAATACACGAAAATGAAAGTAGAGCATGTTATCAAGTCGCAAAAAATTACATCTAATGAATTAAGGGCGGCAATTACTATTTTTTATACCAACAATTGGCTTTTTGAAAAGCATAAAAAATTTTTCAAAAAACATTCACTCACTAATCAGCAATACAATGTGCTCCGAATTTTACGTGGGCAATATCCAAATCCGGCAAGTATTACTTTAATAAAGGATAGAATGTTGGATAAGATGAGCGATACATCAAGATTAGTTGAACGTTTGATTAAAATGAATCTTGTTATTAGAGAAATTTCAACCACTGATAAACGAAGCAAAGATGTGATAATTAGTGAAAATGGATTGAACTTGTTAGTACAAATTGACCATGAAATGCCTATGATAGATAACATCATCAAAAAAAACTTATCTGAAGCTGAAGTAAATCAACTATGCGATTTACTTGATAAATTACGAGGTTAATCGTAATAACAAACGCCTTTCCTAAGCCTACTTTTGTCGGAATTATGTAGGTGCACTAAAATACAATGCATGATATAATTACTTGTCGGGGACTGATTTTTTTCTAAAATTTGGTTCTTTATGCTGATTATTAATTCAATTTGAAATAATAATGCAGTGGCATTCAGACAATTACCCTAGTTAATTTTAATAGACTTTATTGCAATTTGAATCACATCAATGTTTGATTTAACAAAGATGAAAAGTAATTGAAAAGCAATTAAGGTGTTACAACGCTAATCTGTTGAAAACGTGTTAACAACAACATGTGGATAAGCAGGTAGATTTTGAAAAATCTATAAGTACTTTGCCCTACAAAAATAGGGTGAATAGTGTAGCTGAGATTTAACAAAAACATAATCTGATATTCAAATTTACAATTTTAAAAATAAGGAATTTTACAGCTAAAATAATTTATAAAAACACTAACTAAAACCAATAACCCAACTTTTAACAACAATTTTATGATGAAAAAACAAATTACACGATTGCTTTTAGCAACTGTACTGACGGTAGTTTCACTATTTGCGGCTAAGGATTCGAGGGCGCA
>JBDKJJ010000272.1:0-13651 GCA_039796635.1 Bacteroidota bacterium | reverse complement strand
CTTCCCCAATAATATTTCCAAGCCATTTGAAATGATTCAATAAACTTTATGTCTTCATAACAAATAATAAAACACCAAATAAAAAGTAAAGGGTATTCAACAATTACCGCCAATAATTTCCACCATGATGGAATTAACAAAACCACATTTACTAACACTACAGCAGGCAATACAAATATTATTTTTTTGATGACAAACGATGTAAAGGATGGCACTTTTACTAACCATTTTTTTTGCAACTGATAGCTCATCATTACAAACATAAAAGCAAGTGCGATTAAATAAAATGCTTGCATTATTCCGAAGTTTGACCAATTCAAAAAATTATCAAATGCTGTTTCAAAATTTGTGAAATACGAATAATCATAAAAATAATTTTCATTGTTATGCATCGGCAACACATGATAAAACATAAACCAAATAGTAGAAACTAATGAAACGAAAATTGAAGTAATCAAAAATGGTTTAATGATTTTTGAAAATAATAAAAATGTAGTTCCTAGTGAATCGCTATTAGTTTGAATACCACTCGGAATAGCCATTTTTTTCACTGAACTATGAGGCAATTGCACATCATCAATTCCACTATAAAATCCTTTTTTTGCTTTTCGCATCGGATACCAAACAAAATATCCAATCATTAAAATTAAAGAAGCCACAATCAACAGAAGTTTTATCATTGCAGGTGTTTCAGCATATCTTGTAATAAATGATTCAATAAATGCAGCAATTATTATAAATGGAAAAATGCCTAAAATCATTTTCACTGCTCTTCTGCCTGAAAGTTGAAATGCCTGCCATCGTGAGAATGTGCCTGGGAATAACATTCCACGTGATAACGATAAACCTGCTGCGGCTGAAATAATTAAACTGCCTATTTCAATAGTACCATGAAGCCACACCGTTAATAATGAGCTGATTAAAAGTTGCTTACTTACTTGATAAAAAAATGTATGAAATGCGCCCATCATTATCCCCATATAAAGCAACATTCCTAATGAACCAATACCGAATATCAAACCGAAAATAAATGTAACAAAACATGCCTTCAAATTATTTGTGCTGATAGAAAGGAACATATCAAACTGGTTTTCATCAGCATATACATTGAATGGTTTTCCTTTGGCAATATTTTCTTTGGTCATGTTTACATAACTATCACCTAAAATTGTATTCACAAATGTTTTATCATGAAGCGATGAAAACGTACCAATGATAATACTTATAGCCAATACTATAAATGAAACTAAAATTGTTTTACGTTCATTATAACATATTTGAGGTAAATCTTCTAACCAAAAATTTTTAAAAGTTTTCCAAAAGCCATTTCGGTTTTTATAAATATGGGTGAAAAATTTTTGAGATAAAGCATTCAAATAAACCTTTACTGACCTATGATTATAAAACGTACGAGCATACGATAAATCATCAGTTACTTGAATAAAAATATTTTTCAGCTCATCGCTATCTATATTAGGTTCTTTAAGATGCGATTCAAACTGACTCCACTTTTCTTTATTCTGTTCTATAAATCGAGTTTCTTTCACTGCATAAATTTAGGAAATGAAATTGGGTTTAAATCAAAAATATTGAAATGGGAATTTTTCAAAAAAACCCACAAAGGCGCTGAGGCACAAAGTTTTTTATAACTAATGTTAAAAATGTATTCCAATCAATTGGAGTGATATGTTTATAGAATATAATCCACTACTATAAACATACGACCCTATAAGGATCGAACACCAATACTCAATTTAAACTTTATACAACCTCACCATGACCGTCGTCATTAGCTTGCTGAAGGAAAAAAGATACACGAAAATCCTAACGATTAATTTGAGTAAAATCATATTTTGATTTTGAAAAATTAATATGCAAGTTTGCGTAAAATAAAATTTGAGTTGAAAAGCATTTCGATACAAACTACACAGCATGTAAAAATTGATTATGAGCTTGCTAGTTGGGCTGATAGAGCATTAGCATTTGTAGTTGATGGATTTGTATTAGCTATTTTTTCGTGGTTGATGTTTTTGGTATTTAGTGGTGCTACTTATGTACATTATTTTGTTACGCTACCTGTTTTTTTATTTCTTAATTTAATTAATGAGATTTTTAATAATGGGCAATCGTGGGGTAAAAAAATGATGGGAATTAAAATAGTAAAACTAAACAGCTCTACTTTAAAAACATCTGATTATGCTATACGTTGGTGTTTTAGATGTTTGGATATTTATGGTTCATTAGGTTTATTAGCTTCATTATTTGTTGGCTCTTCAAAAAATAATCAACGCTTAGGTGATATGTTAGCAAGCACTGTAGTGATAAGATTAAACCCAAAAATAAAATTATCATTAGCTGATTTACTTAGAATTCAAACCATAAGTGATTATGAACCGCTTTATAATCAAGTAACTCGATTGTCAGAAAAAGATGTGCTTACCATTAAAAATGTGTTAGATGATTTTAAAGAATATAAAAATAATGCTCATGCAAAATTGGTAGATGAATGCACTGAAAAAATAATGCTAATAATGGGCATTACCGAACACCAACAAGAAAAAAATTTGGAGTTTTTAAGAATTGTATTAAAAGATTATGTGGTGTTAACTAGATAAAATTATTCCCCAAAATATTCTACATAAATATTTTCGGTTTCATAAAGCTTTACGCAATGTAACTCACAACCATTTATATGAGGTGAAAGTTGGTCCCAAATTGCTTTAGCAAAATTTTCAGCACTCGGTATTATATCTTTCAAAAAATCAACATCTAAATTTAAATTTTTGTGATCTACTTTATCAATTACATACTTTTTTATTAAAGTACTCACCTCTTTCATATTAATCACATAGCCCAACTCAGGATTTATTTTACCTTTAACTGTTACATACAAAATGTAGTTATGCCCGTGCCAATTAGGATTAGCACATCCACCAAATATTTCTTCATTTTGTTCAGCACTCCATTTAGGATTAAATAATTTATGTGCTGCATTAAAATGCTCTCTTCGTGTTAAGTAAAACATATTTCTTTTTAACTTTTCATGTTTTCGTATTGCAAAGGCAATTTAAAATCTTCGGCTTTGCATAATGAAATTACTTCTTGCAAATCATCAATTTTTTTACCAGTTACTCTTATAATGTCATCCATTATTTGCGATTGAACTTTTAAGCCACTATCCTTAATGTGCTTCACAATTTTTTTTGCTGTTTCCTTATCAATGCCTTGCTTCAGCTTAATATCTTTTTTCACCATATTACCGCTGGCATAATGTTCTTTGCCCATATCTAAACAAGCAGGATTGATATTTTGTTTCATCAATTTGCTAATCATTACATCTTCAATCTGGCGCATTTTCATTTCATCTTCGGTAACTATATGAAGATTCTTCTCTTTCTTTTGTAATTCAATTTCGGTTTTCGAACCTCTAAAATCAAACCGATTCAAAATTTCTTTTTTTAAATTGTTGATGGCATTATCTAACATTTGGTCATCAACTTCACTTATAATATCAAATGATGGCATACTAAAATTATTTTAATAATTAAAAAAACACTTAGAGAAATAGTTCTTAGTAATAAGTTACAAGTTATTAGAGAAATTCAGTTGATTATTGATTTCTGAAAAAATGTATTTGTAATTGCTAATAACTTATAACAAGTAACTTCCAACCGATTTCTAGCAATTCATTGCTCCACAAACACTTAATACTTGTCCGCTGATATAACTACTTAAATCACTTCCTAAGAAAACACAGGTATTTGCTACTTCTTCAGGCTTCCCGAATCGTCCCATCGGAATTTTTTTAAACCATTCATCCGTTCCGCCAGCACTTAATGCTTTCGTCATATCTGTTTCAATAAATCCTGGTGCAATAGCATTGCAACGAATATTTCTACTACCTAATTCTTGTGCAATTGATTTTGTAAAACCAATTATTCCAGCTTTAGATGCAGCATAATTTGCTTGCCCTGCATTACCTCTCATTCCTACAATTGAAGTCATATTGATGATACTTCCATTGCGTTGTTTCATCATCGGTTTAATTACATTTTTAGTAAGATTAAATACTGATTTTAAGTTTGTATTTACCACTTCATCAAATTGTTGTTCACTCATACGCAACATCAAATTATCACGAGTAATACCAGCATTATTTACGCAAATGTCAATAGTTGTAAATTCTTTCAGCACATCGTTTACCAATGTTTCAGCCTCCGCAAAATTTGCAGCATTGCTTTTATAACCTTTTGCTTTGATGCCCATTGCAGTCAATTTTTCAACTAATGCATTTGCTTTTTCTTCACTTGATAAATAAGTAAAAGCGATGTTGGCACCTTGTTCAGCCATTTGCATCACAATGGCTTCACCAATACCACGGCTACCGCCAGTTACTAAAGCTGTTTTTCCTTGTAGTAATTTCATGATTATATTTTTTGAATGAATTTATTTTGAATTAAGTATTGAGCTATTATTTCAGTAAAATATTTTGACTTTTCTAAATCATTTATTGCAGTGTCTTCATTAAAATTCTCAATTCCTTCGTAATCACTGACCATTCTATCATTAAAATTTTGAGCTATTGAATCAGCCAAATTGTTATCAAATATTTTAGTAAGGATGAATTCCTTTCTGAACATTGTAATTTTCCCAGAATGAGTTTTCGATTTTATGTCTTTTGAAATAAATAATGCTTCGAGCATATAATACTTTGCATAATAACTTCTTGAAATAGATGCGGAATAATCGCCCATTTCTATCAATGCCTGACTTGTTTCAATGGCTTTAATTGATTTTAAATAGAATGAATTGCTTACATCATTTATGCTCATACAATTTTAATTCCTTCTTTTTTTATGTTATAATAAATTGGTAAAGGAACAGACGAAAATTTCATTTCGTCTGAAATTAAAAAAGAAATGTAAATCAAATTATCTAATTGAAGTTGAGAACTTTCAACTTGCATTTTGCTAATTTCTTTGCTAGAATTGTGAGGCATTTTGAATAATAGCATTAGATCCAAATCAGATTCTTCCCAAGCTTCATTTCTAGCATACGAGCCATAAAGCAAAACATCAGCTAGCTCATCACCATAAATTCTTTGAGCTATTTGTTTTACTTCTTTTGCTATTGATATTGCCTTTTCTTGAGGTATCATAATGAAAAGCGAAAATACAAAAAATTAAATTTACCACAAACCTTTTAAAGCGGCATATTGTTTATACTTAGCTTTTAGTTCAACTGTAATATCATAGTAAGTATTTTGCTGCAAAAACTCAAGCGATATTTGGTGATAATCAGTAAATGAATCAAAATGTTTTTCGGGCAATTGAAACAATCCATAATAATTATAAAATCTATACAATTCACTAAAAACCATTCTTCTGTTATTATTAAAAATTTGCTCTTTTAGCAATTCACGTTGCTGAGCTCGGCGGCTAAACTGCTCATATAAAAGACTGATAACGCTTGTCATCCCTATTTGTGGCGCATCTAATTCAGGTGGTGTAATGCTTGCATTAGCAATATCTTTTTCAATTTGATTGATATTTTTTGGCGCTCGAATCAATACTGCCTTTTCTTTTGACACAACCAATTTTTCTAATTTTATTTTCACAAAATATTCCTTCCTTAAAGCTGAATCCTTTAATGATAGTTTGAAAACTTGGTAGCCTTGTACAAACAATTTAATTGAATCTTTCTTGTTCATGTACATCACAAATCGTCCGATATCATTAGTGAAAAACGCTTCTGTACTTCCAACCACATTTACTAATACATCTGTTTTTACAACATCCGTATCTTTTTCCATAACAACCCCAGTAACCCTTATTCTTTGTGCATCTGCATGAGCAAAAAATAAAAATGCAACAATAAAAAGTACTATTTTTTTGATTTTCATTTCTTTCAAATTAATAAGCTGCGCCACCGCCTTCAGTATTTTTTCCCTTCATTTTATAAATAAATGATAACATAAAAAAGCGTTGTAATTGGTTGCTTTCCGAACTATTTACAAAGCTACCATTCACAATTCTTTGAATAGAAATATTCTGTTTTAAAATATCATAACAAGTTAGTTTTAAGTTATACTTTTCATCTTTATCTAATGCTTGTTGAAAATATAAATTAGCAATTGGAATTATTTTACCAATACCTGGGATAACACGTTTATCATAAATATTTAATTCAGCATTTATTTCGGAACCCTTCCACAAATTAGCCCTGGCATTGCCTTCTAATGCTGGTATCCACTGATGATAATTTACTGCTTTGTTTAAATTATTTTTATAATCAGAATAATTAATACTTACTCCAAAATCAACTTCAAGCTTTTCAGAATTAGTAATTATCAATTTAGGATTAATAATAAAGGCGAAGTTTTTTCCAAAATTTTTCTGGTCATTAAATTTTTCAGGCACAATGGTATAGCGCTCAGAGAGCCAGCACCCAAAGTCCCACTTCTTATTAATTTTAATCCTTAAATCAGTATTTATATTTTCATTAAAGTAGCCTGCTAAATTTAGTGGCGTTCTGTAAGAAATACCATTAACACCAATTGCATTGGTGTAACATAAATAATTATCAGATTGACTAACCGTAAAATTTGACCAAATATTTTTTAAGAATTTAAAATTTTGCTTTGAAATATTGCCTGATAATTGCCACTGCTCAAATGGCAATAGGTAAGGATTCCCCACTAACCTACTCCATGGATTTGCGATATTTTGCAATGGCATTAAATGATTAAAAGAAGGGAACTCAACTGCTTTTTCAAACGTAATTCTTGCATGACCAAAGCTTCTGCGCCAATACCCATAAGTTACAAAAGGTAAATACAAATTATAATTCTTGTTGATACTAAAATTATTTACTTGATTTTCATTCCCTAATGTTAAGTTTAAATAGGTTGCCCCAAAATTAAATTCGTAATCCTTGTCATTTATTGAACCGAATAATTTTGCACTAAATTGCTTGGCATTGTTATAAAATTTAATGCTTAATGAATCAAGATTTGATGAAAAGCTTTGAGAAAAATCTTGCAATAAAAAATCATTAGCATTTTTTACTATTGTGTGATTTGTATTATTCATAATGTATCCATCAATGGTTGATACAATGCGCAATTGCTTATATAAAGGCAAGCCTGCATTTAATTGTAAAAGATGTTCGGAACCATACACTTCGTTATCATTTTTAAAATTAAAATCAGAATTGGTTCCTCTTGAAAATTGAAATGTGGTAATTACATTATTATTAAAATTAGATTTCTCTTTTATTACTAATGTGCGCTTTTTATTTTTTCTCGATTTGCGCCAATAGTTAAAATAAAATCCTGCCGTTTGTTGGTCAATATTTTTTAAACTTTTATTGGTTCCATTATTCACAATAAAATCATTGTTTTTAATGCTATCGGTAGATGAATAATTTTGTGTATATTGATTATAACCTGCATTCAGTCCTAATCCCCAGTTTCCAACACTATCAGTTTCTTTAGAATAATTTACATCAGCACTAAATTCCTTCACATTGCCTTTTGTAATTTGATTACTTTTAGAAACCTGTTTTAAAGAATCATTAATAGGATTTTCCGAAATTGTTTTTCGAGAAGTATAATAATCATTGTGATTAAAACCGGTATTAAACGACAACTTACGTTTTTTTGAAAACTCATTAAAATAACTAAACTCAACATCTGATTTTTGATTGATATTTCCTCTTGAATTTGATTCATCATTTTTACTAGAATAATAAACATACCTACTCAAACTACCACTGCGCTGAGCCCACGAACCGCCATGCCAATTATTAAATCCGAAATCAAAACCATTATCATTTGTATTATTGCTATTGGCTATCAACGATAATTTTCTATCATTCTTAAAACTATTTAATCGTAAGCCTGATTCGTATCTATCATTAGTACCATAGCCAGCAACTGCATCACCAAACATTCCAATTCGTTTGCCTTTCTTTAATTTCAAATTAATAGTTTTGGTATAATCGGGTACAAGATTGCCATTATCATCTTTGTCATCATACACTTGTACTTTATCAATCATATCAGCTCTCAAATTTTTAGAAACCAATCCAGGATTGCTTCCAAAAAAATCTGAACCATCTACCATAATTTTTGAAACTTCGCCACCATTTACTTTTATAGTTCCGTTTTTATTTACTTCAAAACCTGGTATTTTTTTAAACATTTGGCTTACATCACTATTCGGTAAAACCTTTAATCTTGCTGCATTAATTTCAATAGTATCGCCTTTCATTCTAATAAGCCCAGCAGATATTGTAACTTCTTTTAACGAATGAGGTTGCTTAGCAATTTTAAAATTTCGTTCATCAAAATTCCAATCCCACATAATTTCTTTAGCTTTCTCAATTTTATCTTTATAGCCCATCATACTAACAATAATCAATATGGAATCTTTAATATGCAATTCCATACTATAATTACCATTAGGTGTGGTAAAACAAAAATTTACCAATGAAGTATCAGATGCTTTGTAAAATGAAACTGTAACATCTCTTAAAGGCAAGCCAGTTGCAGAGTCGGTAACTGTACCTTTATAATTGCGATGTATTTCGCTAGCAAATGAAGGCGTAATTATGAAACAAAAAAAAACAAAAAGTGTAAGCACTCTTGCCATATCAAATATTTTAAATTTTAAGATAAAGTATAACGCAAAAATTAGAATTAAATTATGGTAAAACAAATAGCTCTACTTTTCCTAATCCGCTTCTAATAATATTTAAACTATCTGCAGCAGCATAACTTAAATCAATCACTCTTCCTTTCCCAAATGGTCCACGGTCAATAACTTTTACAATTACTGATTTACCATTTTTCAAATTAGTTACTTTAATTTTTGTACCAAATGGTAAAGTTCGATGGGCGCAAACTAAGCTATCATTATTCAAAATTTTTCCACTTGCTGTTCGTGCACCTGTGCTACGTTTTGAATAATAAGAAGCAATACCAGTTTGATAAGGCTTGGCAATTATTGTTGAATCAGTTTGAGCTTTGCTGAGTTGAACAATAAAAAATAATCCTAGCAAAATTAAAT
This sequence comes from Bacteroidota bacterium, assembly GCA_039796635.1. Taxonomy (GTDB): domain Bacteria; phylum Bacteroidota; class Bacteroidia; order Chitinophagales; family CAIODY01; genus CAIODY01. The sequence continues at coordinate 4,580 of JBDKJJ010000272.1, read as the reverse complement.
TTTTCATCATTTCAATCTACAAGTTAAAATGCTGATATCATCAGTATAAGTCGCATTACCACGATACTCATTCACACGTTCTAAAATTTTGTTATTAAAATCTTTTGGTGATAGGGAATAAAATTTTGAAGCAAAATTTTCAACTTCTTCATTACCAAAAAAATCACCTTTTTCATTCACCAAATCTGATAAGCCATCAGTATATAAAACCAGAGTTGACTCTTCATCCAAATAAATTTCACCGATTTTTACATTGGGCAATTCATCAAAAATTCCTAACAAAGTTGTACCTGTATTAAGCGGATGAATACCTTTACTGTTGCATAATAGCGGCGGAATATGACCACAATTTACGTACAATAATTTTTTAGTAACGCTATTGTATTTTGCATAAAATAAAGTAACAAAACTTTCCATACGGGTTACTTCACAAATACGTTTATTTAATGCTATAATTAATTTTTCAGTAGTATAATTTTGCTTTGCTAAAGTTCGGAGTGTAGCTTGAAAATTACTCATTAATAAAGCGGCTGGCACTCCTTTACCTGAAACATCAGCCATACAAAATGCAATTTTTTCATCATTCAATTCTACAAAATCATAATAATCACCGCCTATTTCTTGATGTGGTAAATACACAGCATCCATCGTTACTTTTTCAGATGAAGGAAGTTTATTAGGAATCAACATTCCTTGAATTTGACGAGCCAAATCCATTTCCTTTTTATAAGCTTGTTGAACTAATTGTTTTTTAAATAATCTTTTATTTTCAATTGCTGAAACAATAATATTGGTAATGGTTTGAATAAAATTTAATTTTTCTTCAACAGTACCATATTCATCAGGTGCAATATGACTAATTAATGCAAAAGCTAAAGCTTGCGATTTATGAAATACAGGAATTAAATAATTGAAATTCTCAGTTCCATCAATTGGTTTTTCTTCTAAATTTCTTACTTCTTTATTATAAATAAAATGTTGTTCTACAATATGATGTTGTATGATTTTTTCAGTTCCGTAAATGCATACACACTCCCAATGTTCACGATGATAATACAAAACTACTTGTGAAATATGCATCTGATTTCGAAGAAACAGTTCATACAACTCATACAAATCAGCTTCTTTAGTATTGGTATTTACAGCACGTGTTAATGCCAATAAAGAATCAATCTGAAGTTGCTTTGCTCTTAATAATTTTCCTGCAATGGAAGGCTCAGACATAGTATAAATTTAGTACCCGAAAGTAATTGATTTATTTGGAAAGCAAACAGTAAAATGTTAGGGACAATTTAATGATGATATTTACAAACCATATTGGCACATTGAGAATTGATGATTAGTATAGATTTAGGTATTAAAAAAAACGAAGTTTTTCTCCTATGTTATACTATGATTAAAGTATTCTGTGCTTGAAAGCTATTGACTGAAAACATTCATAGTTGCTTTGCAATTCACATCATCAACTTATCCTAAAATACGTGTTCTGATTTTCTATGTGCCTATGTGGTTAAAAAAATACTATTTTTTCATCGTTCTACCTTTCCAATCAAATGTTTTTAACTGACCTAACAAGCCAACTGAAACAATGTAAACAATATGTACAAACTGCGCAGGAATAAATATTTTCATCAATTCAATTTGATTAAAATATTTTGAAGTGGCTCTTAAAAATAAATATTCAACTATGCATTTGCTAATAAATTGAATGGCAAAAACTATCCACAATTGATGAAAAATAATTCCTGTAAAAAGATTGAACACAATGGAAACATTAAACAAATAAGCCATTACCAATATGGCTGTAATTCGCTTATCTGAATAAGAAGTGCTTTTACTTGTCCAACGCAAACGCTGATGTAAAAATTCGCTAATAGTTTCCTTTGGATGCGTTGAAACGCAAACTTCATTGTTTTTTATAAATGAAATTTGATTCGGAAATCGCTCAGCAATTTTATGCATTAAAAACATATCATCGCCACTACTAATGTTATCATTTCCTTTAAAACCATTCACCGCAATAAAAGCTTCTTTTTCGTAACATAAATTTGCACCATTGCACATATTATAAAATCCTTTTCGAATTGATGCACCCGTAATGCCCATTAATCCTATAAAATCTAAAGCTTGAAATTGTTGAAAGAAAGAACTATCGTAATAAAATTTCACAGGCGCTGCAATCATTTTATGATTTGTTTTTTCATAATGCGACACAATATTCCTTAGCCAATTTTTATGTAATCTGCAATCAGCATCAGTAGTTATAATCAATTTGCCTGTAGTTTTTTGCATAGCAAAATCAATTGCTTTTTTCTTGTAAGCTTGTTCTATTTTGCCGGCATCAGCTAATTTCAACAATTGAAATTTCACTTTTGATTGTTGTTGCAAAAACTGCTCTGTAACTTGATAAGTAGCATCTTCCGAATGATCATCCACTAATATTATTTCAATCAATTCAGATGGAAAATTCTGTGCAATAATATCATGCAAAACAGATTCAATATTTTTCTCTTCATTTCGAGCAGGAATAATAATTGAAACATTGGTTGAAAATGTGTTATGATTATAATCTACTTCATGCAATTGATTGAAACCCACCAAATAATAAATCATTAAGCATGCATATAAAAATGCAAGCAGCAATGAACCTATAATAATTATCAAGAAAATTATTTCCAAAATAGTAACAAATTAATAGTTGGTTTTTATTGCTATAAAATTAAAAATACAAAAAACACATAGGCATATAGTTTTAATAAGTATTGATTTTTGATGACATAATTATATGAGTAGCAACTATGTTTAAAATTCATTTTGCAAAATTATTCTTGCATTAAATCAAGAGATGCATAGAATCTCAATAGCTAATGCTTCGCATTATTACTATGTGGTTTAATGTAGTATTAATGCTGCACGATTAATTTTTTATGACAAATCAAATTACCATTTTCTTTTACTGAAATAAAATAAATGCCGTTTGATACATTATAAGTTGGTAAGTAAACAAATTGTTGGTCAGCAATAAGTTGCTGTTGAATCATTCTGCCCGTTAAATCAGTTACAATTATTTCAGCATTCTTAAATCCTTTCTCTTTAGCTATGCTACAAAATAAGTCAGATGGATTTGGCATAATTTGCAAGCCAACTTCATTATTAATTTCTGTAATTCCATTTGGAATAAAAGTAGAATCATTTTGCCAACGAACAAGGCTTGTAGTTGGTGCTCCAAACAATGCAGCAGTTTGATTAATTTGTAATAATGGATCGCCTTGACCAGCCACCAACCACTTGTATTCAATAGTGGTTTGCGGAATTCCTAAATTTATTTCAAATGGCAAATTGGTAAATGCCGTATCTAATTTTATTGAATCAATATCATAAATAGAAGATTTTAAACGCAAGCAATTAAAAATACCTTTTGGTGTACGTAAGCTTCCCCAGCCATCAACTTGATTTACACGATGACGAAATTGTTTGAAGCTTAATAAATTTGGAATGGCTGCTGTAAGTTTTGAATCGACAGAATCCATATTGCCATAATTCATCGGAAATTTATAAATAACATCATGAGGCGAACAATTAAATGGAGCAGGAATTCCAGAAATTGTGCCGCCATAACCCCAAAAATCTACAGTAGTAGTTGAAGTTTTATACATATTGCAAATATTGGTAATTGCAATAGGAATAATACCACCAAAGCTTAAATCAGCTGATCTTTGAGCGAAATTATATCCAAAAAAATACAAGCTATAGGCAAATGGCACTTGCGATGTTGTTAAAAAAGTATCCATCACTTGAGCATCGGCAACTAAATCTTTATAATCCCAAAAATAATTTGCGCCTGTTGGAGTAGGGTCAATACTATTAATATTAGTGGTTTGCGATGATAATTGAAATATATCACCACCCTTCTGTACATCAGTATTTTTAATTGTGATTTGAGCAAAAGCTCCAACATTTAAAAAAGTAAAAATCAAAACATAAATTATTTTCATAACATTCTTTTTTTCAAAGATTGTGAAAAATGACGATAAAAAAAAGGCTCATCAAATAAATGATGAGCCATTTAATTCAGAAACATCTTTGTAAATTTTCTTTTTGCTACCTTACCCTTCCCTCTCCAAAGGAGAGTAAGAATGAATTTACAAAGATGTTTAAGTTAAAATTTTTCTAAACCGCTAAAAAAGAAGTTGCCTTCAATCATTGCGTTTTCATCTGAATCGCTACCGTGAACTGCATTTTCGCCAATTGATTTAGCAAAACGCTTACGGATAGTACCTTCTTCAGCTTGCGCAGGATTTGTAGCACCAATTAATTTTCTGAAATCTTCTACTGCATTATCTTTTTCTAAAATAGCTGCTACGATATAATTGCTGCTCATAAATTCAACTAACTCACCATAAAACGGACGAGCACTATGAACTGCATAAAATTCGCCTGCTTTTTCAGCACTTAATTTTGTTTGTTTCATTGCTACAATTCTGAAACCTGCGCCGCAGATTTGTTCTAAAATTGCACCTGTATGATTAGCTGAAGTTGCATCAGGCTTAATCATTGTAAAAGTTCTGTTACCTGCCATT
>JBDKJJ010000271.1:0-3742 GCA_039796635.1 Bacteroidota bacterium | reverse complement strand
ATGAAATACCTGCCCATTCAAAGCCAAAACCTTTTGGCAATTCTTTTTCAGCTACTTCACTAATTGCTTTCATGGCTGTTCCACTGCTATACCCATTTGCAGGACCACCATTTACTTCAGATGAGTTAAACAAATTATGCCGTGTAATTTCACTTAAACCAAATACTTTTTCAAATTGCATAAATGCACCATAAGGCACCATTTCACCTTTATCATTTTTAGTGTATAGTTTAAGAATGTCTTCAGGTGTAACTCTGTATTGTGGCAATGCTTGAACCATTACTTTGTATGGTCTATCATATTTAATAAAACTGGTTTCATAGTTACTGCCAATCAATGTTGAAAGATTATCCAAAGCATCGCCAATTGATACTCCTTTTTGTTCTGCTTTATCATTATCAACTACTAATAAATATTGAGGAAAACTTGAACTATAAAATGTAAATACTGATGAAAGTTCTTTTCGTTTATTTAATTCTTTTACAAAATTTTTGGTTACAGTTTCCATCAATTTATAATCACCTGTTCCTATTTTATCTACTACTCTTAATTCGAAACCACCAGCTGCACCATAACCAGGAACTGCAGGAGGAGGAAAAAATTCAATGCTTGCTCCTTTGATGTTTTTCGCTTTTTCCTCAAGGTCTTTCATTACTTCTGATAAGGAACGTTTTCTTTCACTCCAATCTTTTAAATTAATTAATAAACTTCCTGAGTTAGCTCCAGTGCCTTCACTCAAGATTTCATAACCTGCCATAGATGAAACAGATTTAATTTCAGGAATGGTAGCAGCAACTCTTTGAAGTTGATTTGCAATATCATCTGTACGCTCTAAAGTTGAACCTGGTGGCGTAAGAATGATGGCATAAAAAATTCCTTGGTCTTCATTAGGAATAAATCCTGACGGCACATTTGAACTGATAAACCAAGTACCCACACAAAACAATATTAAAATCAAGAAGGTGATGATTCGTCTATTAACTATTAAGCTTACTAATGCTTTATACTTATCATTTAATTTATTAAACCAATTATTAAATCCAATTAAAAAACTATTCAACCATGTTTTTCTTTTTGGTTTGCCATGTGTATTTTTTAAAATCATGGCGCATAATGCTGGTGTGAATGTAAGTGCTACAATACCTGATAAAATAATTGCAGTAGCCATGGTTACAGAAAACTGTCTGTAAAAAATCCCTACAGGTCCGCTCATAAATGATACAGGAATAAATACTGCTGCCATTACCAATGTGATAGCTATAATAGCTCCGCCAATTTCTTTTAATGCCATTTTAGTAGCCTCTAATGGGCTGCAATGATGTTCTTCCATTTTGGCATGAACGGCTTCAACAACAACAATAGCATCATCAACCACAATACCAATAGCAAGCACTAATGCAAAAAGAGTAATTAAATTTAAAGTGATTCCGAACAATTGCATAAAAAAGAATGTGCCAATTAATGATACAGGTACTGCAATTGCCGGAATTAAAGTTGAACGCCAATCACCCAAAAAGATAAAAACAACCAATGATACAAGTAAGAATGCTTCAATTAAAGTATGAATTACTTTTTCAATAGATGCATCTAAAAAAGTAGAAACATCATATCCAATTTGATAATCCATACCTTTTGGAAATGAACCTTTTTTAATTTCCTCTAATTTGATTTTAATATTTTTAATTACCTCACTTGCATTGCTACCATACGATTGTTTAATTACAATAGCAGCCGAAGGTTTTCCATTTAGCTTTGAATATAAATCGTAATAAGCATTCCCGAATTCAACATTAGCAATATCTTTTAATCTTAATAACTGACCACCAACTTCACTTCTAATAATGATGTTTTCATAATCTTCCTTTTTTGTAAATCTGCCTGAATATTTCAAAACATATTCAAATGCTTGTGATTGTTTACCACTTGCTTCACCTAATCTACCTGGTGATGCTTCTAAACTTTGTTCAGCTAATGCTTTCATAACATCATCAGCCGAAACTTTATAAGCAAACATTCTATCTGGTTTTAACCATACTCTCATTGAGTATTCTCTATCACCTAATACATCAGCAAAGCCAACACCATCAATCTTTTTCAGCTCAGTAAGTAAATTGATATCAGCAAAATTGTATAAAAAATTTACATCAAAAGTTGGGTCGTTGCTATACAAATTAATGTACATCAACATATTTGATTCTTCACGTGTAATTTTTACACCTTCTCTTACCACAATTGGTGGCAGTTTATTTACTACAGCCGCTACCCTATTTTGAACTTGCACTGATGCAATGTTAGGGTCAGTTCCTAATTCAAATACCACTTGAATAGTTGCTGTACCATCATTACCTGCATCTGAATCAATATATTTCAACCCTGGTATTCCATTCAAAGCACGTTCTAACGGAATGATAACTGATTTAATCATCAATTCACCATTAGCGCCTGGATATTCAGCATTAATATTCACCTTAGGTGGTGAGATAGATGGGAATTGAGTAACAGGTAATTTGATTAAAGCCAATGCTCCTAAAAAAACTATTATTAATGATACAACAATAGATAATACTGGTCTTTGTATAAATTTACTAAACATTTTTTTGATTTAATTTTTTATGAAATCTATTGTTTTATTAGTTGCAAACTTTCAATTACTTTTTTGGCAGGAATAAAATCAACTTCAATCTTCTCATCCTCTTTGGCAGTTTGTAACCCATCTAAAAGTATTTTATCTGATTCTTTTAATCCAGATTCAATGATGTATAAATTCGATAATTTTTGCTTCACAATCACATTTCTTGAAACCAATTTATTCTCATTATTTACAACATATACATAGATTTTATCTTGCAATTCATAAGTACATTTTTGAGGAATAATTAATGCATTTTTTATCGGAATGGTAAGTCTAACTTTACCTGTTTCACCATGTTTCAAAAGCAAATCAGGATTAGGGAATTTTGCCCGAAAAGAAATATTGCCAGTTTCATTATCAAACTGCCCTTCAATAGTTTCAATAATGCCTTTTGATTTGTGTTCTTCACCATTGGCTAAAATCAATGATATTTGTTTATTGTCATTATTATTTTGTGCTTTATACCCCAAATATTCTGATTCAGAAACATTGAAGTAGGCATATACTGAGCTGTTATCCGATAATGTAGTCAACAATGCTCCTTCATCAATTAAGCTTCCTAATTTTAAAGGAATTCTATCAATTACACCGCTAAAAGGTGCTTTAATTTCGGTGAATGAAAGATGTAATTGAGCCAATGAAACTTCAGCTTTTGCTTCATCATATTTAGCCTGAGCAATTGCCAATTCAGCTTTTGAAACAATATTTTTATCATACAATGTTTTTGTATTTAAATATTCTTGCTCAACTTCTCTAGCAGTTGCTTTGGCTTTTAATAACTCTGCTTCATAAGCATTTGGCATTATCTTAAAAAGCATCTGACCATTTTTTACACTTTTTCCTTCATCAACACCAATTGATTGTAGATAGCCTTTTTCCAAGGCTCTTATTTCAATATTTTTTATGGATTGAATTTGTGCTATATAATCTTTAGTATAAACTGTATCTATCAAAAGCGGACTGGTTACAGTGTACTTGCCTTCATCCACTTTTTCCTCAACATTTGATTTACAAGCCGAAATAATAGTTACAGCAAAAAGAATAATCGAAATTTTTATTTTGTTCATTTTTAAATTAAGTTTCTATAAAAAATTTGTTCTAAAACTGTTA
>JBDKJJ010000270.1:0-8509 GCA_039796635.1 Bacteroidota bacterium | reverse complement strand
TTGATTGAAAAGGTGTCATGGCCTACTTGGGCTGAATTGCAAGGTTCAGTTACTGTAGTTTGTGTAGCTTCTGTTATTGTATCTTTAGTGATTTATGTAATGGATTTAGCTTCAAGCGAATTGTTGACAAACTTTTACGGTCTTTTTAAATAATAAATTACACCTAAACAAGCATGGAACAAGCGATAGCAGAAAAAAAGTGGTTTGTATTAAGAGTAATCAGTGGGAAAGAAAAAAAAACCAAAGAATATTTAGATAAAGAAATTTCTCGTTCCAATTGGGATACGATAATCTCACAGGTTTTGGTTCCGATGGAGAAGGTTTACAAAATAAAAGACGGTAAAAAAATTATTAAGGAACGAAATTTTTATCCTGGATATGTATTAATTGAGGCTGATGAAAAGAGAATGAGTGGTGAGGTTTTGCATGGTATTAAAAATATTACAGGGGTAATTAATTTTTTAGGAAATAATACTCCTACTGCTTTGCGTAAAAGCGAAATGAATAAAATTTTGGGAGTTGCAGATGAAAGTGTTGATGCTGGTTCAACTATGGAAGAACCATTTATAGTTGGAGAATCTGTGAAAATTATTGATGGACCTTTCAATAACTTTAATGGAACTATTGAAGAGGTGTCAGAAGAGAAGAAAAAATTAAAGGTAAATGTGTTGATATTTGGAAGAAAAACACCTGTGGAATTAAATTATACTCAGGTTGAAAAAATTTCGAATTAATAAATTAAATTTTTTAAAAGGGTCTTAACTAATACAGTTAAGACCCTTTTTTATTTTTACACAAATACAAATCCTGCAATCAAGCAAGCTAAGGCAATAAATGGCGGTGGAATTTTCTCTGTTAATAAGGATAAAAAAACTAATCCAATGATAATTACATTTATCCAATCAAAATCTAATTTATGAAACATGATAAATGAAGCGGCTATAATGAAGCCTACCGTAGCGGAATTAATTCCTGCTAATCCACGTTTAATGAAAGGATAATTTCTTAATTGAGACCATGCTGGAAAAAGAAAAATTAGCAATAAAAATCCTGGCAAAAAAATACCAACCAAGCCAATAGCACAACCTAAAAGTTGCGATAGTTTCCCCATATCTTGCATTGCCATTCCTCCTGTATAAACAGCAATCGAAAATACAGGTCCGGGTAATGCCTGCACAAGCCCTACACCGGTAAGATATTCTTCGGCTGACATATAATTTTTATGCAAAATAAATTGTTCATACATTACGGGTACAAGCAGTTGTCCGCCGCCAAATGTAAGAGATCCAAATCGATAAAAATTTTCAAATAATACAAAAGGCTTATGCCAATTAGTATGGTGATTAGTAGTATAGGCCCCCATCAATGCAGCAGCCAATGCTAATCCTAAAAATACTATTACATTACCCCATTTAAGTTTTAAATTAAATTTTGATGGGGGTAATTCATCATGACGAAAATTTGAAATGATTACGCTTATTAAAAATATTATTGGAAATGTAAATGGGGATTGTACAAAAAAAGTAGTGATTAATGTAATGATTAAGATTACAATGGCATTACCAGTTGTAATTACTGTTCTTATCATTTTATATCCTGCAAATAATAAAAAACCAAGCGCCATGGGTTGAAGAAATCGAAAAAAATATACTGATAATCCATGATTGGTGAAGTATCGCAGCATCATTACCAATGAAGTGAAAAACAATGTTGGGGGCATTAACCAAATTAATAGTGTTAAAATGGCTAATGGTAATTTACCTCTATTAAAACCAATGGCTGAAATAATTTGGGTGGATGTTGGTCCGGGCAAAATATTGCAAAACGCATTTAACTCCATCAACTCTTCTTCGGTTAAATAATTATGTTTTTCACAAAATCTATTTTTCATTTGAATCAAATGATTTTGAGGCCCACCAAAAGCGGTGATGCTATGCAAAAAAACTTGCTTTAAAAAATGAAAATGCCTGCGTAAAAACATAAATCAATTGTTGACATGCAAAGTAAATATAATTTTAAAAGCATTCATAAATTATTTAAACCCAAATTACGCCAGTATAAGCACCCCATTCACCTTTCACATTTACTGGTATCTCAGGAATGTTAGCAGCCACTGGGTCGGCATGAACATCAAAACCACTGCTTTGCGCTTTAATTAAATCATTACCACAGTTTAATTGTACATACAAACCTAAGGTTTGCATCAAGGTTTCTAAACTGGCACGGGCAGAATCTTTAATTAGGGTATCAGTAACGCTTCCATTTTGTAAATTACCTAATGCATTTTCGTAAGCCGTTACGGCTGCATTATAAACAGCCAAAGTGGGGGATAGTGTGGGGTAATTGGTTTTACCTGTCATCGAAAGGCTGATGTGCTTAGCTTTCACAAGCGCTGCGGCATCAGTATATTTACTAAAGCCAACAGAAAAAAGCCTAAATAAATTTGACCGACTATTGTGAACCTGGATACGGTTGTATTGATAACATTTCAAACGATGGTATGTTCTTAAGAGAAGATGCACCTATTAATGTCCAATATTTAAACCCAATCCCTTTTTATTGAGTCTTTTTGTTTTACTCATTCAGTCATTGGCAATAATCCTCACAAATTCTTCTGGTACATTTTCGGTTTTTCGTTCGGTATAATTATAGCATACCATACCTGTTTTGGCTATGGCAATTTCTTTTCCGTGTTGGTTTGTTACTTTATAAAATATATCAAAACTTTTTACTGAAACATCTTCTACAGCTATTTCAAATTTTAATGTATCACCATAAAATCCTTCGCCCTTATATTGTATAGCTACATCACCCATTATTACTGAGGTGTTGAAAAAATTCACTTCACTTACATTCATCCAATTAAAAAACCTTACTCGGGCTTCATGTAATAATGAAAGCACTGAATCATTGCCTAAATGATTACCATAATTAATGTGCGTAATCAGTATGGGTATGTTAGTGCTGAAAATTATTTTTTCAGGAAAACTTAATTTTATTCGTGCCATAGTTTTAAAAAAGTAAAAATAAAAAAGGGAAACCAGATTGATTTCCCTTTTTAAAAAAATGTTGTATGAATTTATTTCACACGTTCTACATAGCTGCCATTACGTGTATCCACTTTTACCATAATATCTGAATCAACAAATAAAGGCACTTGAATAGTAGCGCCAGTTTCTAAAGTAGCTGATTTTGATGCGTTGGTTGCAGTGTTGCCACGTTCACCAGGTTCAGCATAAGTAATCATTAAATTTACGAATGCAGGTAATTCAGCAAACAATGGTTTCTCAGTATCAACATGAATACAAACTTCTACTTCTTGTCCTTCTTTTAAATAAGGATAGCCCTCCACTTCTTCTTCTGAAAGTGTTAATTGTTCAAAAGTTTCATTATCCATAAAGTTGTAGCCACTATCATCTTTATAAGTAAACTGAAATTTTCTACGTGTGATTTGTTGAACATCTAAAGGTTCACCACTATTAAAAGTATGGTCGAGTGATTTGCCTGATGTGATGCTTTTTAACTTAGTACGCATGTATGCGCCACCTTTACCTGGTTTGTGGTGTTGAAAATCAATTACTGTCCACAAGTCGTTTTTAAAATTGATACATAATCCTTTTCTGATGTCTGCTGTAGTTGCCATTTTTATATTGCTTATTATTTTTTTATGGATTGCAAAAATATATACTTATTTGGTATTTTTTGCTACTTATCGTTTTTCGTTAAATGGTTCACGAGTTGATTTTACATCCCCTTTTAAAAATGAAAAATAATAATCTTTTGATTTTTCAGCGCAAATGGGTTCCACCAACCATTGCTCATAGGAGCTAGTAATTAATGCATGAAATCCTTTTGGGTTAGTATCAATTCTGATTTTAATTGAATTATCTGCTACTGCATTGCCCATATATGATTTCAATTCTGGAAATTGTTTAGCCAATTCAGGGTTCATTGTTTCCGCTACATAAATTTTAAATGCCATTAAAGTGTTGTCTGTAGTTGGGATATCAATTATAATTGGCTTGCCAAATTTGTCGTTTAATGAAGATGCATTCTCTAATGATTTTGTAAGCTTTACAAAATTTGTTTTCCATATAACATACTTCAATATTTTATTATCCGCTTTGCAATCGGCAATTTTATTCACCATGGCTTCATTTGATTGCAGTTGCCAAATTTTGTTTGAACAGCTAGATAATAAAATGAAGGTGGCAAAAAGAAACAACAAATCTTTTTTGTCAATCATTTGCATGGTTTATTCTTTAATAAATTTAGCTGAAAAATTATTTGAATCGGTTTTCACTTGAATAAAATAAATTCCGTAGTTAAGCTCTGAAACATTTATCGGATAAGCCTTTCCAGCAATTGTGAGTTCAATTTTTCCTTGCTTGATAACTTGCCCTAATGTGTTTATTATTTCAAATTCAGAATTAGAAGAATAGCTAATGCCATTTAGTTGAATGTAATTTTTAGTGGGATTAGGAAAAGTGATTAATGAATGTTTAGCTACTAACTTATTAATTCCGTTAGATGGATTCGGGTTAAAGTTGATAGTAAAATTATCATCACTTATATCAAAGAAATAATTATCAGAGCAGCGTATTAAAAACTTAACTGTGGTATTAGTTTGAATATTTGGAACTGTAATACTTGCTGAGCCTGTATTTGGGATATGTGTAGCTACAATTGAATCGAAAGTTAAACCACCATCAACTGACATTAACACATCAACAAAACCACAACCAACAGGTGATGCATTGGTATTGGCAACATCCCATGAAATATTTTCAGTAGTGCCACCAGTCCATACTTCTGCTCCATTAGGAGTGAATAAAGAAAACGGACCAGCAGCCATTGTAACATTTAATGCAAATGCAGTAGTTACTGAACAGCCATTGCCACCAGTAGCTACACCACCACCACCATTTTTATTATCACGTACGGTTAATCTGAAATTCATTGTTCTGCCAACAGTTGGTAATACCTCACCTTTATTGCCACCCATTGCGTTGCTTGGATTTGTTGGAAAACCTGCGGCAATATTCGCTAAGCTTGGAATGTATCTAGTTGGTGAAACCGTTGGAACTCTTGATTTAAATAATGGTGCAGTAGTAGTTGATTTTCCACCATCCCAAGTGGTTGATGAACCTTTATCCATTTCTTCCCAACAATAAGTGATAGCATCTCCATCAATATCAGTGGCGGCGCCTGTAAGAAAAAATGGAGTTTGCTTAGGGATGGTTTTGCCTGAAGTAGGCATCATGGTAATAGTAGGCGGATTATTGTTAGTAGATGTGGTTGAAGCACAAGTATTGCCTGTGCTAGTGTTTGAATAAGCCACGATAGCATCAAAGCTAGATGTATGAAAAAATGGATCACTATGTGGTTGAATATTATCGTTGCCACAAATACCAGCATAAGCCATAATGGTAGTACCGCTGCCAACTTCATAAGCATTATTTGTACTTCTATTGCCCGAACATGAACCTAAACCACTATTAAAAGTATGATTAGCGCCAAATTGATGTCCAATTTCATGCGCTACATAATCAATATCATAAGGGTCGCCAATAGGATTTGAATTTCCTGTAATTCCTCTTGCTTTATTATTTGTACTACATACGCAACCTAAGTTTGCTAAGCCTCCGCCACCTGTACTAAAAGTATGTCCGATATCATAATTAGCCGAACCAATGTTGGCGTTAATTACAGTTTGACTTTCACCAATTAAAGTAGTGGATGAATTATTGCCAGTAAATGGGTCAGTTGATGGATTGATAAAAATCACATTTGTTTCTGTACCAATTAAAACTAATCTAATTGCTACTTCAGTTTCATATACACCATCAACTCTATTTACAGTAGTTACAATTGCACTTAATGTTAAAGCTACTGTAGTGCCGCCAACTGCCTGCGCATATTCACCTGTACATGCAATGGCTAATCTGTAAGTTCTTAACTGTGAACCAATACAAATACCTGCTTTGGCTCTGCCATTATTTATTTCATTTTCTATCACATCAGTTATTACTCCTTCTTCATTAAAATTTGCTTTGCTTTTATTGAAGTAATCTTTTTTATAATAACAGATATATTCATTTTTATTGGCTCTTGAGTAAGGGTCAATAAAATAAGTTCCTGTTGAAGAAAATATCATGGCATGAAATCCGAATTCAGTAAAATCAATTTTTGCATGAAGCAATTTATTGTCAACGCCTTGTGCACCAAAAGTCATGATATTAGGAAATTGAGCTGCTAATTCATTAGCCATTATGTGTGTATTTACAACACTAAATTTTTCAAATTTTCCATCAGGTGTTGGCAATTCAATAATCAAAGGATTTGTAATAGCATCAACACTATTTTCTAAAGGGGCTTTTGCAATAATGTTTTTGGCAGATAAAAAATTTGATGTAAGCGTTTTGTAATGTTGAGGAATAATATCGCGAACAGCATTTTGTTGAAAATTTTGTTCAGATGAAAAAGAAAAAATTTCTTGCGCTGAAACATTAAGAATTGATAATGTTACGATTGCAAAAAAGATAAAAGATTTAAGCATTTTGAAAAGATTTAAGATTGCAAGTCTAATTAAAATTATTCAAATAAAATGTAGAAAATGAAATGAACTAAATACTCTAAATTCTTTTAAATAGCTGTCATTAATTACCTTTGCAACGCTTTGAAAAATCTATTCAGAATACATATTCCGCTTCTACTAGTAAATATTATTTACGGTATAAATTTCACCGTGGCCAAATCTGTAATGCCAAGCTATATTCAGCCATTGGCGTTTATCATATTAAGAGTTGGTGTTTCAACTTTATTGTTTTTTGCTGTGCATCGTTTGTTTATTCGTGAACGTGTTGAGAAAAAAGATTTGGGCAAATTATTGTTGTGTGCTTTGTTTGGAGTTTATTTAAATCAAACCTTATTTTTTCAAGGAATAAAATTCACTACACCAATTCATGGCTCATTGATTATGATTGCAACTCCAATTTTGGTTTTAATTCTTTCACGAATTATTGCTAAAGAGCCACCAAGCATATTAAAAACAATAGGAATTATATTGGGAGCAAGCGGTGCAGCTACATTGATTTTATTTGGCAAAGAGCTTACATCAGGCACCAATACATTGCTGGGCGATACTTTTGTACTGTTGAATGCAATTTGCTTTGCATTGTATTTAGTTATCGTAAAACCGTTAATGAAAAAATATCATCCTTTAACTGTTGTGTTATGGATATTTGCTTTAGGGTCAATTTTTGTTTTGCCAACAGGCGTTTATCAGTTTTCGCAAATTCAATGGAATACATTCACAATAGGTGTTTGGATTGCCGTAGCTAGTGTTGTAATTGGCGCTACATTCATAGTGTATTTGTTAAATAGTTATGCTTTAAAACATGCTTCAGCTTCTGTTGTTAGTATCTACATGTATTTTCAGCCATTAGTTGCAGCTGCGGTAAGTTTATGGTTTGGCAAAGATGATTTTTCTTCAGTAAAAATAATTTCAGCAATATTAATTTTTACAGGTGTAGCACTTGTAAATACTGGTGATAAAATAAGCAAAAAGCAAATTAAAGGTTAAGCTAAATAAGCTTTATATAATTGTTTTGAAGGGTCAATTTCAACATGAATAATATTTTTTAAAGTTGTTGAAATGCTTAATCCTACAAAGTCAGGAGTGATAGGAAATGACTTATGTTGTCTATCAACTAATACCGCCACTTGTAATTTTTTTATATTTTTTTTCATCAATGGTTGCAGCGAATAGAATAATGTCATGCCGCTATTAGCCACATCATCTACAACAATAATTGCCTTATTAGTAAGGTCAGTTGCAATGTTTAGTTCAATATCATTTTCCAACGGATTTTTTTTATTCAGCTTGATACATCCAACTTTAACAGCAATGTTTTCCATCAACAACTGTTCTTTAATCAATTCAGCAATAATTAATCCTCTATCATAAATACCTAATAACACAATTTCTTTTTCAGCATTATTTTGTTCGGCTATTTCAATAGCCATGCGTTTTATTTTCCGTAAAATATCTTCCGCTTTTAAAATTGTTTGATGCATAATGGTTGGTGTATTTACAATTGCAATATTACTAAAGAAATAAATAAATGATGACGATATAAAAAAGATAAAATTCAGAAAATAAAAGATATTGGTATTATTGAATACTATACATAGCTTTGTGAACTTGAAAAAAATTATTTCAATATTATTGCTCACTTGTTTTATGATGGCAAATACTGAACTTCATCAGTTGGTAAAGTTGCCTTTATTGATGGAGCATTTTGTTGAACATAAAACTCAAAACAATAAACTTTCATTCCTTCAGTTTTTAACAATTCATTATTCAGGTTCAACACAAAAAGATGCTGATTATGACAAAGACATGAAGCTTCCGTTTAAATCGCAAGATGATTGCATCAATACTACTTCAATTAATTTTTCATTAATAGATAACAAAGTTGAAATTTCAAAACCTGAGTTTGTTTCA